>JAQBOS010000016.1 GCA_028287925.1 Mucilaginibacter sp.
GCGGGCAGGTTGGGATTGTGGGGCATATCAATATTGCAAAAGGCACACAAGTTCAGGCACAGTCGGGTATAAGCCGTTCATTAACTGAAGAAGGGAAAAAATGGATGGGCTCACCGGCACAGCCCTACTCAAATCACATGCGTTCACAAATTGTGATTAACCGTTTACCTGAATTAGAGAAAAAAATTAACGAACTTGAAAAAATAATTACGGAATTGAAAAAAGGTCATTAGGCATTAATCATTGGTCATTAGTGAGGATATTGCGCTAATACCAATGACTACTGACCAATGACCAATGACCATAAAAGATGAATGTAAAACAAAAAACTATTAAGGCGCCGGTTTCGGTTTCAGGCACGGGTTTACATACCGGTCAAAGCGTTACCATGACCTTTAATCCTGCTCCTGAAAATCATGGTTATAAATTCAGGCGGGTTGATATTGAAGGATCACCGGTTATTGATGCCGATTGTGATAACGTAACCGATACTTCACGCGGCACTACTATTACACAAAATGGCGCAAGCGTTAGCACCATTGAACACGTTTTGGCTGCATTGGTTGGCCTGGAGGTAGATAATGTGCTGATTGATATGGATGGCCCTGAAACACCGATTATGGACGGCAGCTCTATCCAGTTTGTTGATGCGATAAAAGACATGGGGCTTGTTGAACAGGAAGCCGACCGCGAATATTACCACATCCCCTACAATATCCATTACTCCGAACCTGACCGTAAGGTTGAAATGGTTGCAATGCCTCTTGACGATTACCGCTTTACCTGTATGGTTGATTATAACTCGCAGGTTTTAGGCAGCCAGCATGCCAGCATCTCAACAATATCTGAATTTAATAAAGAGATAGCCTCATGCCGCACTTTTTGCTTCTTACACGAGCTTGAGATGTTGTTAAAGCATGACCTGATAAAGGGCGGCGATTTGAACAATGCCATTGTAGTGGTTGATAAGGAAGTGGATGAAGAAGAATTAGCGCACCTTGCCAAGATCTTTAACCGTAAAGACATTAAAGTTGCCCCACAAGGCATTCTGAATAATATTGAGCTCAGGCATCAAAATGAACCGGCAAGGCACAAGTTGCTTGATATGATTGGCGACCTGGCCCTGGTTGGCGTTCCGTTACGTGGTCATATTATGGCTGCAAGGCCCGGGCATGCTGCTAACGTAGCCTTTGCTAAAAAAATAAAAACCCTTATAAAAAAGGAAAGAAGCCGTAAACATATTAAAATTTACGATCCTAATGCTAAGCCTGTATATGATACCGTTCAGATAATGAACATTTTACCTCATAGGCAGCCTATGTTAATGATAGATAAAATTCTTGAATTAACAAAAAGCCATGTGGTGGGATTAAAAAATGTGACAATGAACGAGGAGATCTTCAGGGGGCATTTTCCGGGCACACCGTTGTTTCCGGGAGTGTTGCAAATTGAGGCAATGGCACAAACAGGAGGCATATTGGTATTAAATACTGTGCCCGATCCTGAAAATTATATTACCTTGTTCCTTAAAATAGAAAATGCCCGGTTTAAGGCGCCCGTTGTGCCTGGCGATACGATCATTTTCCATTGCAACCTGCTAGCCCCTATAAGACGCGGGATTGCACAAATGAAGGGAATAGGAATGGTTGGTGAACGTGTGGTAGTTGAAGCCGAATTGATGGCACAAATAGTAAAAAGAACAAAAACTGAAGAAGCATGATCCAGCCCCTGGCATATATACATCCGCAGGCTAAAATAGCCGATAATGTGGTAATTGAACCATTTGTTACCATACACAAAGATGTGGAAGTTGGTGAAGGTACCTGGATAGGTTCAAACAGCACCATTATGGATGGCGCGCGGATAGGTAAAAACTGCCGCATTTTTCCTGGCGCCGTTATCTCGGCCCCACCACAGGACCTTAAATATCGTGGCGAACAAAGTACTGTTTCCGTTGGGGACAATACTATTATCCGCGAATGCGTAACCCTAAACCGCGGTACTGCGCTTGATAAAAACACGACTACTATAGGCAGTAATTGCCTGCTTATGGCATATGTGCACGTGGCTCATGATTGTGTCATTGGCGATAATGTGATCATTGCTAACTCGGTACAGCTTGCCGGGCATATCAATGTTTATGATTATGCGTTTATTGGCGGCACATCTGCAGTTCATCAGTTTGTTGAGATAGGTGCACACAGCATGATCTCAGGCGGATCATTAGTACGTAAGGACGTGCCTCCTTATACGAAAGCCGGCAGGGAACCATTATCCTACATTGGGATAAATTCTGTGGGCTTACGCCGCAGGGGATTTTCGGCAGCAACCATTAACGAGATCCAGGAAATTTACCGTATTATATTCCTTAAAAAATATAACATGACAAAAGCCCTCGATATTATCGAGGCTGAATTTAACCCAACTGTTGAACGCGACGAGATCATTAATTTTGTTCAGAACTCTCAACGCGGCATTATGAAGGGGTTTGGGAATTCTTAAGAGAGTTCATAGTTGATGGTTCATAGTTCATAGCCGAGAATAGGAGTTGGATAAACTACAAAACTTGCAGCTACTATGACCTATGAACCATCAGCTATGAACTTTTTACTATGAACCATGAACTATCAACCATGAACTTCTCCATCTCCCTGCAAAACATTGGCCGCCGTTTTAACCGCGACTGGATCTTCCGGGGGATTGACCATACCTTTACAGATAATAAAACTTATGCTATACTTGGGCCAAACGGTTCAGGTAAATCAACCCTGCTGCAGGTATTGAATGGCAGTTTGGCACCTTCTGTCGGGAAGCTCAATTATTTTTATGGCGATGCGGAAGTTGAGGTCGGCAAAGTTTATAAGCACCTAAGCCTGGCGGCGCCATACCTTGAGTTAATTGAAGAATTTACTTTAAGTGAGGTGATAGATTTTCACTTTAAGTTTAAGCCTTATAAAGCCGGAATCGATAAAAATGGAGTAATTGAATTGCTTGCTATGGAAAGCAATAAAAATAAAATGATCCGTTATTTTTCATCCGGGATGAAGCAGCGGCTTAAGCTGGCACTTGCCTTTTGCTCAGATACCCCTATGCTAATGCTTGATGAACCAACTTCAAACCTTGATACCCAGGGTGTAGACTGGTATTTAAGCCTGGTGCAAAAATTTGCCGCTAACCGCTTGACAATTATCTGCTCAAACCAGGAACATGAATATAGTTTTTGTGATGAAAGATTGAGTATTTCGGATTATAAGCAGAAAGCTTAAAGACTAAAGCAGAAAGCTTTCTTTTCAATCCTTCAAGCTTTCCGCTTTTGGCTTTTGGCTTTCTGCTCTATTAAATATATGCTTCCCTAAGCTTTATCAACCTTATCCAGTGCATGAATTTCATTACCGGGTAAACAGGGTCGAATTCGAACCATTTGGCGGCAAAGTTGGCATTGTTAGGGCGTTTATGATGATTGTTCTGGAACAATTCGCCCAGCATAAAGAAATCAAAAGGGGTTGAATTTTTTGACTTATCGCCGTTATCAAAATTGGCATAACCATATTTATGACCACACCAGTTAACTATTGCCCCATGAATAGGCCCCATCATAAAGTGAATGGGCAGCAGCAGGAACATCCACCAATGGGTGGCAAAAAACGCGTAAAATACCACGTATAGTGCACCGAATGTAATGCGCGATACAAATGTTGAGCCCCAGTAATCCAGCAAGCGCCATTCGGGATAGTTCCCTTTAAACTGTGCATCAGGTTCTTTCAAACGTTTTTCATAAAGCTTATAGCTTTGTGCGGTGCGCCACATCATTTGAAAAACATCCCTGAAAAAATAAGGTGAATGCGGATCTTTCTCCGTATCACTATAAGCATGATGCTCACGGTGCATTATGGCATAAGCACGGGGGTTTAAAAATGATGAACCCTGGCAAATAAAAGTTAACAAGTGAAAAACACGCTCGTTAAATTTATGCGTACTAAACATTTTGTGAGAAGCGTACCGGTGCAAAAAAAATGTTTGAAAAAATAATGACAGAAACCAATGCGCAAGAAAGAATATGAGGATGATCACGAGGATATAATATATTTTGTAAAGGAATTGTTTTTTATAACCAGCTACAAAGATACAATTAAAATAACCTGGTAGGTATTTATATTGATATAGAGGGATAGTGAATTTACGAAGAGATAAGGATTATAGATTTTATGAGCCTGATGAAAAGATAAGGTTATGCAGAAATTAACTCTCACAAACAAAATTTTGTCAATTTTTAAAAGTTAACAAAGCTTGATTGTAATAAATCCCTTTTGACTAAGCCTGGCTATCGCGTAGCGCTTTTATTTGGTTATGTGCTGCTATAATGCCCATTTGTTGACGTAGTACAATTTCTGAAAATTCAGGAGATAAACCGCTGCCAGCAGACAGAGCAGTTTGATACGCCTTCTTTATAGCATCTTCGCCGCGTTCACATTCTGCTAAAACGCTTTTACGGTCGTGCCCGCTAAAGGTAGCTTTAACATCAAGCCACATGCGGTGTAAAGCTCCGCTCCCGCTCATGCCCATTTCAACTTCGCCGCCGTTTTTATTTATAGTCGTGCCAAGCTCATGAACATTTTTGCGACTATCATCCCTTAGCTGCATAAAAATAGCCCGCAGACCAAGATCCTTATCATTCAATTCTTTTGCCGCATGGGTAAAGCCGGCAACACGGTCGTTATTAATTTCTATCAGATCGTTTAATATCTCAATTGATTTTTCAATGGTTGCCATAATGATAGTTTTGCATGTATGGTTATTAAAACAACTATCCTGCCAATAATTTGAATGATTAGAAGTTGAGATTGAAGCCGCTTTTTCTTACAAAAAAGATTTATTAATTACTGTCATGCCATGAATCAACATTTAGTCATGAGCCAAAAAAAG
>JAQBOS010000476.1 GCA_028287925.1 Mucilaginibacter sp.
TATTACCCATACCTGTAACAAATAGCACCAAACGTTCAAAGCCCAAACCAAAACCGGCATGCGGACAAGTGCCAAATCTGCGGGTATCCAAATACCACCAAAGCTCATCTTTAGGGATGCCCATTTCGTCCATACGTTGTTCCAACTTATCCAAACGTTCCTCACGCTGCGAACCACCCACAATTTCACCAATGCCCGGGAACAGGATATCCATAGCGCGTACGGTTTCACGGCCGTTAATATCCGGCTCATTCTGGCGCATATAAAATGCTTTTATCTCTTTTGGGTAATCGGTAAGGATCACCGGCTTTTTAAAGTGCTTCTCAACCAAATAACGCTCGTGTTCTGACTGCAGGTCGGTGCCCCAGCCTTCAACAGGGTACTGGAATTTCTTTTTCTTGTTCGGGGTTGATTCCTTTAATATGTCGATAGCCTCAGTATAAGTAAGGCGCTCAAAATCGTTATCCAAACAAAACTGCAGTTTATCTATCAGGCTCATTTCTGAACGCTCGTTTTGCGGCTTTTGCTTTTCTTCCTCGGTTAAACGCTGGGTTAAAAACTCAATATCGTCTGCGTTTTTGTCAAGCGCGTATTTTATTACGTATTTCAGCATGTCCTCGGCAAGGTCCATGTTGTCGTTCAAATCGTTAAAGGCAACTTCCGGCTCAATCATCCAGAACTCAGCCAGGTGGCGGGTAGTGTTCGAGTTTTCGGCCCGGAAAGTTGGCCCGAAAGTATAGATATCACTCAAAGCCATCGCGCCTAACTCGCCTTCCAGCTGACCGGAAACAGTCAGGTTAGTAGCTTTAGCAAAAAAGTCCTGCGAAAAATCAACCTCTCCGCTTTCTGTTTTAGGCGGATTTGCCAAATCGAAGTTGGTAACATGGAACGTTTCACCGGCACCTTCTGCATCAGATGCAGTGATGATAGGCGTATGCAGGTAAACAAACCCGCGTTCCTGGAAAAACTGATGCACCGCAAAAGACAAGCTATTGCGCACACGGAATATCGCCCCAAATGTATTGGTACGGAAACGCAGGTGTGCCTTTTCGCGCAAAAATTCCAAAGTTTGCCTTTTAGGCTGCAAAGGATATTCTTCCGGATCGCAATCGCCCAAGATCTCAATGTCCTTAGCAATAACTTCTACTTTTTGACCCTGACCCATTGATGGAATCAGCTCGCCGGTAACGCTGATTGCAGCGCCAAAAGTGATGCGTTTAAGCAGCGCCGGATCGGTATTTTCAAAATCAACAACAATTTGGATGTTGTTATTTGTTGAGCCATCATTTAAAGCAATAAAACGATTTTGACGAAATGCACGCACCCATCCTTTAACTGTTACATCAATACCTGTTTGTTCGCTCTCTAATAATGCTTTGATCTTGATCCGCTGGCTCATTTGTACTAAAATTTGAAGTGGCAAAAGTACAAAATTTATGCTTAGCGCATCAAATGGGATGCTTCAGGCTTTAATATTTCTTTTCAAACCTGATATTCCTTATCCGTTCAGCCGATAAATCAAATCCACTTATCTTTCCGCTTTTGTTCTTAAAGAAATGAATCTCTCCGGGATCACCCGTAAAAGCATCAATTGCAGATGGATTGGCCGAAAGCTCAAAATCTCCCCTGCGGAAATGGTGGATCACCAGTTTGCCGTTTTCAAAAATCACGGTGTATTGTGTTTCCAGCTCTGGGTTATAATAGGTTCCGGCATTTTGTTTCAGTTGTTCAGGGCCGGGGGAAAACTTTATGGAGCCGGTGATTACCCTGCTGCCATTTAACACCATACTGGTTGACTTATAAATAAAGGCATCCGCAACCCCGGTTTTGTTATTTACAAAGGTGATGGATGAATTGTCAAGGGCTATAAAAAACGTATTGTTAGTTTTTGCCTCCAGCGGAAAATTATTTGGTCCGTTATGCCCGGTTAACTGGCCGCTGTCAACCGTAAAATTTAGTGTTATGCCGGCCGGAGGAGCAAGTTTAAAGGTACCTGCATACTTGTTTAACAGGTTTGCATCCGGTTTGATAGTTGGCATTGCTTTTATTTTATCAATGCTGTTGGGATCAGCTTTAAATTCACCTTTCAAAAAAACAGTGGCCATTGCACTTGCATATTTACCGCTTAATTCATTATCGGCAGCATTTGAAAGTGTTACCAGCGCGAATTTTTGATCGGGGTAATTTTTAATATTTGCCCTGTACCCGCCCCATGCACCGGTATGTGAAATGGTTTTTAAACCATGGTCTTCGCCAATTTCCAGTCCAAAACCATAATGCGTTTCAGTGCCATCATACAGCAACCCTTGTTGTACCATCCTTACATACACAGGATCTTTATCAGCAAGCGCCTGCTGGAAGTGGATCACCCATTTACTGAGATCATCTATAGACGAAAACATAGACATGGTACCGCTTTGCTGCATATCGCGGGTATAAGTAGTGCCATTTACATCATACGGGTTTGCGAGGTTTTTAATGATCTTGCTAAAATCTTCCATAAAGCAGGAATGATCCATCCCGATGGGTTTAAATATATGCTCATCTGTCCATTCAGGATAGGTCTTTCCGCTAACCTTTTCTACTATGGCCTGCAACAGGTTATACTCTGTATTGCAGTAGGAAAACTGCGTCCCCGGTTTAAAATTTAATTCCTTTTGATATTTTACCATTTTCATTACGTCCTGGAAAGAAAAAACATCATTCCATCTCCAGCCTGCAACAACAAGCGCGTCAAAACAATCCCTTATCCCGCTGGTATGATGAAGCAATTGCCGCACAGTTACCTTTTGCCCGTAAGCGGGAACATCGGGCAGATACTTTTTAATATCTTCATCAAGGTCTATCTTACCATCATGTACTAAAATGGAAATGGCCAGCCCGGTAAATTGTTTGGAAACGGAAGCCACGTCAAATATGGTGGCCGTGCTAACCGGAATGTCATATTCCAGGTTGGCCATTCCATATCCTTTTTTAAATAGTACCTGCCCGTTTTTGATGATGGCTACCGCGCAGCCCGGCCCTTTTGAATGGTTATAAGCGGTAAATATCTCATCCATTTTAAGTTCTGCAGAATCAGGTTTAACCTGGGCATGTAGTTGTCCCGGAGCATAAAATGAAATAAACAGAGTGGATATAAACAGGAGCAATGAACGTTTTTTCATGTTATTTGTTCAATAATGGAGTTTAATTGCAGTAGTTAATTTATTGGTAAGACGATGTTAAAAAGGTATTGGTTACAAGCAGCTAATTTCAAACCCAATTTACTTAAGTTTGCAGCTCAACAACAGCAATGAATCCCAAAGCAAGCCTTATCATCGGCATCCTCTGTATTTCCTTTTCGCCAATATTTGTAAAGCTTGCCGGGGCAGAGCCTTTAACTTCGGGCTTTTACCGCATTTTTATTGCCTGGCTTTGTCTGTTGCCATATTGCATTATAAAAGGTTATTTAAAGATCGGCCGTAAGGAGTTAATAATAGCCCTGATAGGCGGCGTTGTTTTTGGCGCCGATATTGCCGTTTGGAACCTTTCGCTAATGAAGATCTCGGCCACTGTTTCAACGCTTATTGCCAACCTGGCCCCGGTTTGGGTGGGGTTAATCAGTTATTTGATCTTTAAAAAGAAATCGGGCCGGCTGTTTTGGATTGGCACTTTCGTAGCCATTTCCGGAATGATAATTTTAGTGGGTTATCAAAATATATTATCGCTGCAGTTTAACATCGGCATCCCGCTTGCGCTTTTGGCCAGTTTTTTTTACGCTATTTATATTGTTATTACCCGGGGCATCCTGCAAAAAATAAGCACCATCACATTTATGTTTTATAATATGCTGGCAGGGAGTGTTTTTTTGCTGGTCATCAATCTGTTCATGCAGAACCAGCTGGTTACATTTTCAACAACCGCCTGGCTTTGCTTTTTAGGCATGGGATTGTTGTGTCAGCTTGCAGGATGGTTGACCATCAATCATACCCTTCGTTTTTTAGAATCAACCAAAGTATCTATCGCCCTGTTAAGCCAAACGGTGATAGCCGGTTTTTTGGCCATATTGTTTTTAAAGGAAACACTGGAATTAAAAGAAATTATCGGCAGCGTGATTGTATTGGCAGGAATAGCGGTTACGTTTTTGAAACCGGGGAGAGTTGCAGGGTAATTTTTGTTTCTAAATGTTTACTGTCAGAAAACTATTATATTTGTAGTTATAAATGAATATTGTTTCTAAGCCTACTATAATTTATTATACTGAAAGATATCCTATTGCAACGACAGCAATATTGGCTTGGCATAAAGCTTTTTCAAAAGCATCATTTAATAATTTTAATGAATTGAAAGAGGTTTACAACAATGCCAGTATCATTAATAATAAACGGGTTATCTTTAATATAAAAGGCAATTCATTTCGTTTGATTGTTGCAGTAGATTTTGAAAGACAATCGGCATATGTAATTTGGTTTGGTACTCATAAGGAATATGATAAAATTGATGCGGCAACGGTTGCCTACATCGAAATATAATTTCCATTAAACAAAAACAAGCGGGGCCAGCTTGCAAAACTCTGGCAATAAAAAATGGATAATATATGGAAAGTTTTAAAAACAGAACCGGAATATAAAGTAGCCCTTAAAAGAACTATTGAACTTTTTCACGCTGATCAAAATACCCCGGAAGGTGAGGAATTAGATTTATTATTATTACTTGTAAAGGATTATGAAGATCGTCATTATCATATACCGGACCCGGATCCTATTGAGGTGATTAAACTAAAACTTGAAGAAAAAGGGTTAAAACAGAAAGACCTTGAACATATAATAGGTTCCAAAGGCTATGTTTCACAGGTATTATCCGGAAAAAAAGAGTTGACTTTAAAAATGGTTAGAGGCCTGCATGTTTATTTGGGTATATCTGCAGATATACTTTTATCAGCCGGTAAATAAGTCTATTGATTAATATATAATTCACGGTTCTACAACCAACTATTAAATATAGAGCGTTACTGTTTTACCCGGCTTAATCTGGCAGCTTTACCCTAAATATTCCGTTATTAAACTGGAGGGGCACATATTCGTTTGGGTTATTACTGTCTTTTATCAGGTTAAGCTGAAATGTTCCGGATATTATATGGGTTTTGGTGCTATAGCTTTTAATTGTTATTGAGCTGATGCTGGTGAAATCCAATTTGTAACTAATGGCTAAAGCACCCATGCCGGTAGTTGTAAAAAATGCCGCTTGTTTGCCGGTTAGTGGATATGTACCGTTACCATTAAATTTAATGTCAATATAAAATTGCTCATCTCCCGTTGCTGTCAACGCAGTTAGCTTTAAACTGTCGCCCGGGATAGTAGAAGTACTGCCCTGCGCGCCCCAGCTTGCACCGTTTTTACTGGCTTTAAAATAATAATCAGCCGGTACCACCCTGCTATCTTTATGACATGAATAAATAGTAACAATACAAATAGTGCAGCAAACCAGCATTAATACTTTTTTCATGTTTATTTATTACTTGTTTTAATAAAATGTGGTAAAGGTAGCAAAATGATGGTATCAATAAATTAATCAGTTTAAGAAACGGTAAAAAAGCTATTTTTGTGGTTACACTAAAGCGCCGCATTTATTAATGATCACCAAGCCAACCATCGACCGTATTATGGAAGCCACAGACATTGTGGAGGTGATAGGCGAGTTTGTACAGTTAAAAAAACGCGGGGCCAACTATGTGGGCCTGTCGCCTTTTGCCAATGAGCGCACGCCATCGTTCACGGTATCGCCGGCTAAGGGGATCTTTAAAGATTTTTCATCCGGAAAAGGCGGCTCGGCCGTTACTTTTTTAATGGAGCTGGAGAAATTTACCTACCCCGAAGCGCTTAAATGGCTTGCCAAAAAGTATGGCATCGAAGTTGAGGAAACCGTTGAGGCTTTCGAAAACAAAGAAGAAGAAAACCACCGCGAAAGCCTGATGATCGTTTCAGGTTATGCAGCCAAGTTTTTCCATGAAAGCCTGCTGGAAACGGATGAAGGCAAAAGCATCGGGTTAAGCTATTTTAAAGAACGCGGCTTTACCAACGATACCATAAAAAAATTCGAACTGGGCTACTCGCCTGATCAGTGGGAGGCCTTTACCGGCCAGGCCTTGAAAGAAGGTTACCAGCAACAGTTTTTAGAAGAAAGCGGTCTTTCAGTTAAGCGGGATAACGGTTCGCTGTATGACCGTTACAGGGGCCGTGTGATGTTCCCCATCCATAGCTTTACGGGCAGGGTAATAGCATTTGGTGGCCGAACACTTAAGAACGATAAGAATGTACCCAAATATGTAAACTCGCCCGAGTCAGAGATCTACCATAAATCCAACGTGCTTTATGGGCTTTACTTTGCAAAAAAGGCGATTCGCGAGGAGGATAATTGCTATTTGGTTGAAGGTTACGCTGATGTGCTTTCAGTACACCAGGCGGGGATAGAAAATGTGGTGGCATCATCCGGCACCTCGTTAACCGTTGAACAGATCAGGCTTATCGGCCGTTTTACCAAAAACATAACCATTTTGTATGATGGTGATGCTGCCGGGATAAAAGCATCATTGCGCGGTTTGGATATGATCCTTGAGGAGGGCCTTAACGTTAAGGTGGTTCTTTTCCCGGATGGACATGATCCGGACTCGTATGTGCGCAATTTTGGCACCAACGGCTTTAAAAAGCATATTGCCGATAATAAGAAAGACTTTATTCTTTTTAAAACCGATATCCTGCTTAAGGAAGTAGGAAATGACCCAATAAAAAAGGCAGATGTAATAAGGGAAATTGTTGAAAGCGTTGCCAAGATTCCCGACTCGATCAAAGCATCGGTATTTATAAAGGAATGCAGCTATTTATTGCAAATTGATGAGCGCGCGCTGCTCTCTGAACTGAACAAAATGCGGATGGCGAAAGCCAAAAAAGATTCGCAGCAGCAAGCTTCAAGGCCTGCCCCGGTTGATGAGCCGCAGTTTTTTGATGAGCCGGAGATCCATGTTGAAAAAGATGAGTCAAACCAGGAAAAGGAAATCATCAGGCTACTATTATTATATGGTAACAAGGTTATTGATTGGGATGGGATAGCCAATACTTATATTGGCCCGTTTATGATTGCTGAATTGAGCGATGTTGAATTTGAACACCCCGCAGCTAAAAAGTTTACCGAGATCTACCGCAAAGAAGTTGAAAACGGAGTGCTGCCTGATGAACAATATTTTATTCATTACGCTGAAAAAGACATTGTTGATATAACCGTTAACCTAATAGCAACCAAATATACCCTGAGCGAAAACTGGTACGAGATGCATAAGATACTGGTGAATGATGAGCAAAGCAATATGAAAGCCACTATTTTAGGTGCCATCTTTCACCTTAAAAAACAAAAGGTTGGCAAAATATTGGAAGGCCTGCGAAAAGAGCTGCAAAAAACAAATGTTGAAGCTGACCAGGAAATTTTGCTGAACCAGTACATGCAGATGAAAAAAGTTGAAAAAACTATTTCCGATTACCTTGGTTCAGTAATACTAAAATAATGGCGCTGCACAACGACCTGGGCCGAAAGGGAGAAAGTTTAGCAAAAGCACACCTGGAAAATACCGGGTACGAGATCCTTGATGAGAACTGGACACATGGCCGCCTGGAGGTTGACCTTATTGCATATAAAAACAAGGTGATTATATTTACCGAAGTAAAAGCCCGGACCGGCAATGGTTTTGGCGAGCCGGAGGATTTTGTAGATGCCCGTAAACAGCGGTTATTGGTTGAGGCAGCAGAGGAGTATATTTACCTGATGAACCACCAGGGCGAGGTGCGGTTTGATATTATATCGGTTTTGTTTGACAGAAATAACAATTACATACTAAAACATATAGAAGATGCGTTTTGGCCAACAGCCACGTAAGCAATATCATGAAATTTAAATTCAACCTATTATTAGCAGCCGCAGCCTTGTTGGTATTTAGCTGTAACACCAAACACCAGGATAACAGCATAAGCATAAGCCCTGAAGCAGGCACTACCTACAAAGCAGGCGATGTGGTTGCAGTGCAGGCGCATTATCCGGCCGGATCAAAGCCCGATTCTGTGGTTTACCTGCTCGATTCTGTAAAGATCGGCTCGAAAAAAGATTCAACAGCGTTATCATTAAAAACTGATACTATTGCATTGGGGCCCCGGATAATAACCGCCAAAGTTTACAGCGGCGGTAAAAACCAGGAGATCTCAACAAATATCGTTTTGCTGCCGTCAAAAGCGCCCGAAGAACATACCTTTAAAGTAGAAAAAGTTTTTCCGCATGATACAGGGAGCTATACCGAAGGTTTATTGTACCAGGATGGTTCATTGTTTGAAAGCGGAGGTGGTTATTTAGATCCGCCACCAGGGCAGGTAAAAGATCGCCAGTCGAGCTTAAGAAGGGTTGATTTAACTACAGGCAAGGTATTGCAAAAAGCAATGGTCGACCCAAAAGTATTTGCAGAGGGGATCTCTATTGTTGGCGATAAGATCATCCAGCTAACTTATCACGAAAAAATAGCCAACATATATGATAAAGCCACCCTTAAACTACTAAAAACAATTCCGTTCAATATAGGCGTTGAAGGCTGGGGGATGTGTTTTGACGGCAAAAAACTATATATGGATGACAGCACCAACAGAATCTTTTTCTTAGATAAAGATACCTATCGCCAAACCGGGTTTATTGATGTTTATGACGATAAAGGAGCTGTAAACGAAGTAAACGAACTGGAATATATTGATGGTAAGCTTTATGCAAATATCTGGAAAACCGATACCATTATAGCGATAGATCCTAAAACCGGGGCCGTTTTACAAAGGATAGATCTAAGCAGCCTGTATCCCGAAGGGAAACGGTCACCCAATGCCGATGTGTTAAATGGCATAGCTTACGATGCGGCAACTAAAAGAATTTTTATAACCGGCAAAAAATGGCCGCACTTATACCAGGTTTCGTTCACGAAAAAGCAATAAAAAGGGAAAACTAAAACACTGCCGATAAATACAGCGTTTATTATTTTATGATAGCAGACGAAATAATTATAAAGTATATTGGAGGCGCAACCGCATTGTTTGAAGTTGCCGGATTACGATTTTTAACCGACCCGGTTTTTGATCCAAAAGATACAACATACGATACCGGTTTGTACGTGCTGCACAAATTATCAAACCCGGCAATAAGCACTGGTAATTTGGGGAAAATTGATTTTGTGCTGCTTAGTCATGATCATCACTTTGACAACCTTGATCATGCGGGGAGGCAATTTTTATCGGTTGTTGATAAAGTATATACAACCCCGCCAGGTGCTGAAAGGCTGGGGGGTAATGCCATCGGCATAAAAAATTGGGAAACCATTGAAGTGCCAACCAGGGACAACCGTATTTTACAAATAACCGGAACACCCTGCAGGCACGGGCCTGTTAATGGCGACCGCGGGCCTGTAACCGGTTTTGTATTAAATTTCAAAGATGATCCTGATGGCGCTGTTTACATCACCGGCGACACCGTTTGGTATGAAGGCGTTAAAGAAGTTGGCGAAAGATTTGACATAAAAACCGTTGTTCTTTTTATGGGTGCAGCTGTAGTAAAAAATGTTGGCAGTGCCCATTTAACCATGACGATTGATGAAGCAATTACAGCAACAAAATATTTTGATAAAGCCAAAATAGTTCCCCTGCATTTTGAAGGCTGGGAGCATTTTACTGAATCAAAAAACGAAATAGAAAAAGGGTTTGCTGAGGCGGGGCTCTCAAACCGGCTAAAGTGGGCGGAATAATTACCGCATAGTACTTTGTTGATTTTCGGACTTTTCCGACTCAAAAACCTATCTTTGCCCTATGAACATCCTGCTCCTCGGTTCGGGCGGAAGGGAAAGCGCCTTCGCCTGGAAATTATCTCAAAGTCCAAAATGCGAACAGCTTTTCATAGCGCCAGGCAATGCCGGTACCGGTCAGTATGGTACAAATCTGAATGTTAAAGTAACCGATTTTGAAGGCATTAAACAGGCTGTTTTAAATAATAAGGTCGACCTGGTTTTGGTTGGCCCCGAAGAGCCACTTGTTAAAGGGATTCATGATTTTTTCCTGGCCGATGGCGAGCTGAAAGACATCCCGGTAATTGGCCCTCAACGCGAAGGTGCGCAGCTTGAAGGCAGCAAGGATTTTTCCAAACAGTTTATGGTTCGCAACAACATCCCCGCAGCAGCATCCAGAACCTTTACCCGCGATACCTTGCAGGAAGGCTTTGAATACCTGGCAACCATAGGCTTACCTATTGTATTAAAAGCTGACGGGCTTGCCGCCGGAAAGGGTGTTTTGATCTGCCTTACCGTTGTTGAGGCACAACAGGAACTAATTGAGATGCTTACCGAAGCCAAATTTGGCGAGGCCAGCTCGAAAGTAGTGGTTGAACAATTTTTACAGGGGATTGAGCTATCTGTTTTTGTACTTACTGATGGCAATAATTACAAGGTATTACCATCGGCTAAAGATTATAAACGCATTGGCGAAGGCGATACCGGTTTAAATACGGGCGGTATGGGTTCTGTATCGCCGGTGCCATTTGCAAGTGAGGATTTTTTACAAAAGGTAGAGCAGCGCGTTATTATACCAACCATTAACGGCTTAAAGCAAGAGGGCATTCCTTATAAAGGTTTTATATTTATCGGGCTGATGAACTGCGGTGGCGACCCTTATATGATAGAATACAACTGCCGCATGGGCGACCCGGAAACCGAGAGCGTACTGATGCGCATAGAAACCGACCTGGTTGATCTGTTGCAGGGAGTTGCCGAAGGGAACCTTGATGAGAAAGAATTAATTATATCCAACAAAGTAGCTGCCACAGTAGTTATGGTTGCGGGTGGTTATCCCGGAGAGTATTTAAAAACCAAAACCATAACCGGCATTGAAAACGTTCGCGATTCGCAGGTATTTCATGCAGGAACCTATCTTGATGGCGAGGAGATAAAAACATCGGGCGGAAGAGTTTTGGCAATAACCTCTTTACAGGATGACATGTTTACTGCACTGCAGCAAGCCACTGCCGATGCAAGCCGCATTTATTATGATGGCATGTATTTCAGGAAAGATATCGGGTTTGATTTGTTGTAATCCGAAAGTTGGTAAAGACTATAGGTGTAATTACCGGTCTTTACTGACTTTCGGACTTTGCTAACTTCTACCAGATCCTTACTCTCTTATCCGGATCAAGCCACATCTTGTCCCCTTTTTTGATATTAAATGCTTTATAAAATTCGGGCACGTCAGTAACTGGGCCGTTTACCCTCAAAAATGCAGGCGCATGCACGTCTGTCAAGATCTGGTTGGCTAATACTTCATCCCGCTGGTGTCCAAGCCAGCTTAAGGCGTAGCCTAAAAAGTAACGTTGCATGGGTGTAAAGCCATTTATCTTTTTACCCTCTTTGTATTGCGTTGTTTTTTTGAATGCGTCAACACCTAAAACTATCCCGCCAAGGTCGGCAATATTTTCGCCAAGGGTGGCTTTGCCATTTATGTGCAGGCTATCCAGCACCACGTAACCATTAAACTGGTTTACCAGCACCTGGGCACGCTGTGTGAATTTTATAGAATCCTGTGGGGTCCACCAGGTTTTTAAATTGCCTTTGGCATCAAACTGCCTGCCTTCATCATCAAAACCGTGGGTTATTTCGTGCCCAATAACTGATGCCGCCACATAGCCATAAGCCACTGCGTCATCAACCTCGTCGTCTTTTATCCCCGGAATAAGCAGTTGAGCTGCCGGTAAAGTGATCTCATTGTTTGATGGGCTATAGCTGGCGTTGTAGGTTTGCGGTGTCATGCCCCACTCCTTGTGGTTTACCGGCTTGCCCAGTTTATTTATATTCACCAGGTATCCCCAATGCCTGGCCTGCATCACATTACCGGCATAAGATTCGCGGCTAATATTCAACCTCGAAAAATCCTTCCATTCGTCCGGGTAGCCAACTTTTGGGTGGATGGCATTTAGTTTAACAAGCGCCTTTTGTTTGGTTTCGGCACTCATCCAGTCCAGTTTTTGAATATGCTCGCGGTAAGCCTGTCTTATGGCCTCAACCATAGCCACATAGCGTACTTTGCTTTTTTCGGGGAAATATTCTTTTACAAACAGCTGGCCCAGCAATTCGCCCATTATGCCGTTTTCGGTATCAAGTACCCGTTTCCATCGCGGCAGCTGCTCTTTTTGTCCACGTAGAACTTTGCCCGAGAAACGGAAGCTTTCATCAGCCACTGCATTATTTAAATAGGGTGCGTATGAAGTGATCAATTTTAACCGCAGGTATGCTTTCCAGTCATCGGCAGAAAAGGTTTTTAAGGCCTTATTTACTGCCCTGTAATATTCCGGCTGCCCTACAATTACAGAATCAATCGGTTTAAGCTCTAATGTTTTAAAAAGATTGGTCCAATTAATACCTGGTGTTAAGCTGTTTAATTGAGCAATGGTTTTTTTGTTATAGTTATGATATGGGTCGCGCAGGTCTTCCAGTTTGCGGCTGCTATCAGCCAAAAACTTTTCAATTGTGTAGGCGCTTTTTGCACCGGCCAATGCTTTTTGCTCATCCCAGCCGGATAGTTTAAGCATTGCGGGCAAATACTTATCTGTATAATCGGCACGGATGCGGGTGGTGCGGGCATCTGTTTTAAAATAATAATCGCGGTTAGGCAGGCCTAAGCCGGTTTGCCCCAGCTGCACCATCATTTTCGAGCTGTTTTTATCATCCTGCCCTACCCGCATGCCTAAAATATTACGTGTGCCCGTTGTGGTTAACAGAGCAGCAGCGTTCAAAATATCCTGCGCATTCTCAGCCTTATCTACTAAGCTTAATTGCTCCTGCAATGGCGATATTCCCGCCTTTTCAATACCTGTACTATCTAAACCACTATAGTAAAAATCACCTATCTTTTGGGTGGATGTACCTTTAGCCGCATTATCTTTTAAGGCATCTTCATTGATCTTTTTGAGGCGATCGCGAATCTCTTCCGTTACCTCGTTCCCAATACCCCAGCTTGAATAGGCCGGCGGGATAGGGTTCTGTTTTATCCAGGTGCCATTAGCATACAAAAAGAAGTTTTCGCCGGGACTTACTGACGGATCAAGGTTTTTGTGAATTGGATCGTTGGGTTTATCCAGTATCTCTTTAGCCTGGTAAGCGCACAGTGCAAAAGCGGCAAATGCCGCTATATAAATAACAGGTTTAGTGGTTATTATTTTCATGAGAAGATCGGTTAACTATTAACAAATGTAGTAAAAAGTGATTAGAGGTTAGAGATCAGAGATTAGTTATAAAATGCAAAGAGGCGCAAAACTTTGCACCTCTAAAAAATACCTTTTTAGAACCTTCTCCTTTGGAGAGGGCTGGGTGAGGCGTTACCAGATCTTCACCCGTTTATCCGGATCAAGCCACATTTTATCACCCTTTTTAATATGGAAGGCTTCATAAAATTCAGGCACATCGGTAAACGGCCCGTTCACCCGCATAAAGCCCGGGGCGTGTTCATTGGTAAGGATCTGGCTTGAAAGCGCTTCTTTCCTTTCCTGCCCAAGCCAACCCAATGAGTAACCCAAAAAGAACCGTTGCACAGGCGTTAACCCGTTTATTGATTTTCCCTCTTTATACTGATCGGTTTTCTTGAAAGCATCAAGGCCGATAACTATTCCACCAAGGTCGGCAATGTTTTCGCCTTGTGTAGCTTTCCCGTTTACATGCAAGCCATAAATGCTGTAGCCGTTAAACTGGTTTATAAGCATTTGGGCGCGCTGGGTAAACTTAACAGAATCCTGGGGTTGCCACCATTCTTTAAGATTGCCTTTAGCATCAAACTGGCGGCCTTCATCGTCAAAGCCATGGGTCATTTCGTGGCCTATGGTTGATGCTGCAGCGTAACCATAAACTACAGCATCATCAACATCCTCATCCTTTACACCCGGAATAAGGAACTGAGCAGCCGGCAATACGATCTCGTTATTTGACGGATTATAATAAGCGTTATAAGTTTGCGGTGTAATCCCCCATTCGGTACGGTCAACCGGCTTGCCTAATTTATTAGCTTCGTACCGGTGCCAAAAGGTATTGGCGCGCATCACGTTTAAAGCGTATGGCCCGCGATCAACGGTCAGGGTTGAAAAATCTTTCCAGTGATCAGGGTATCCAACCTTCGGATTAACTTTTGCCAGCTTATCATAAGCCTTTTCTTTAGTTGCCTGGCTCATCCAGTCAAGTTTTTCAATATGTTCTTTAAAGCTGGTGCGCATGGCCTCAACCAGGTTTACATAACGTTCCTTGGTTTTTTCTGAGAAATATTCTTTTACAAAAATTTGGCCCAATACTTCGCCCATTAAACCATTCTCGGTATCTATTACACGTTTCCAGCGGGGCAATTGCTCTTTGTTGCCGGATAGAACAGTTCCATAAAACCTGAAGTTCTCACTGTCGAATGGTTTGCTCAGATACGACCCGTATGAGATCACCAGGTTTTTGCGCAGGTAGTTTTTCCAGTCGGCAATGCTATAGGTGCTTAACGCTTTATTTAAGGCCCTGTAATACTCCGGCTGACCAACAATAACCGTATCGACATTTTTATAGTCCATTTTTTCAAATGTCCCTTTCCAGTCAATTGCCGGTGTAAGTTTGCTGAGGCCGGCTAAAGGCATCTTGTTATAGTTATGATATGGGTCGCGCAGGTCTTCCAGCTTGCGGCTGCTATCAGCCAAAAACTTTTCAAGCTCGTAGGTTTTGTTACTCGCAGCAATTGCTTCACCCGAGGATAAGCCTGATAATTTGAAAATGATAGGCAAGTGCTTTTGCTGGTAATCGGTCCTTATCTCAACGCTGTGCGCATCGGTATTAAAATAATAATCGCGACTTGGCAGGCCTATGCCACCCTGAAAAAGCTGCAGCAGGTTTTTATTACTGTTTTTTGCATCCTGGCCAACGCCAGCAGCAATTGGCGTTTCAACTCCTATAGTTTGCAGGTGCGCAAACTCATCAACCAGGCTTTTAACATCTGTTACCTGGTCAATTTTATCTATTTCGGGTTTAAGTGGGTCTAATCCTTGCTTTTCAATATTAACGGTATCCAGTCCGCTAAAATAAAAATCACCAATTTTTTGGGTATTAGTGCCTTTTGCGGCGTTTGCTGTTAAAGCCTCTTTATTGATCTTTTTTAAACGATCCCTTAATTCTTCTTCAACCACATTGCCAATCCCCCATGACGCGTAAGCAGCCGGGATAGGATTTTTTTTAAGCCAGCCATTATTAGCATATTTAAAAAAATCGTCACCAGGTTTAACCGTTATGTCCAGATCTTTAAATATCACATCATTATCAGCATAATTTTTTGTTTTGTTATTACAAGCGCATATAAACAATGTGCCGATGATGCTTGCCATTATGACCAGCATCGTCAATTTTTTATTCATCAGTTTTATTTTAATGTAGATAATATAATACAACAGGTGTATGAAATATCAGACAAGATATTTCAAAAATTAGAATTTTATGCATTCTGATCAAAATTCCAAACAAAGAAACACCAAAAAAAAGCATATTTTATTGCTGATCTCACCAATTAGTTGGTTTAAAACGACAAATAAAGTAACATTTACGTTACGTTCCATCGGTATTTTATAACTAAAGAAATCTTGAATTTTAGCCTGGCCTAAAGTTTCTTGTAGACATAGGCTATAAAAACCAACAGTTAAATTTGTTAACCTGTTAAAAACCAAGTCCTAAATCCCTAACCTGCATTATTAAAATAAATATAAGGCATAACCTTTGCTTTTTATACGGACTATGGTTTGTGCCAAAAAATAAAAATTTATGGCTTAACATTTGTATAGAACTGAACAGCCCTGCATACAATCTGTGAAAAACGATAAAACATCTACCTATAGAAAAACTTTGTTTTTGAATTCTCAGACGCCCAAGCTGAGGTTTTTTTGTTCTTTGTTTTGGGTTTAATCAATAGTTTAAATTAATTAGGGGAAAGGGAGCTTCAAAAAAGCTCTCTTTTTTTTGTATATATTTTTTACTATGCATGCATAACATTATTTTTGACGACCGAATTATATAAAGATGTATTTTGAATTAACCGAAGAACAAAAAATGATCCGCCAGGCAGCGCGTGATTTTGCGCAAACCGAACTTAAGCCCGGTGTAATAGAACGCGACGAACACCAGAAATTTCCGGCAGAGCAGGTAAAAATGCTTGGCGAGCTTGGTTTCTTAGGAATGATGGTTTCACCTGAATATGGAGGCAGCGGCATGGATGCTATTTCATATGTGCTGGCCATGGAGGAACTATCGAAAATTGATGCTTCTACATCCGTAGTGGTTTCGGTAAACAATTCACTGGTATGTTACGGACTGGAAAAATATGGGAATGAGGCGCAGAAGGAAAAATACCTTGTGCCGTTAGCCAAGGGCGAAAAAATAGGCGCTTTTTGCTTATCAGAGCCCGAGGCCGGTTCAGACGCTACCTCACAAAGAACCACCGCAGTTGATATGGGCGACCATTACCTGCTTAACGGGGTAAAAAACTGGATCACCAACGGAAGTACCGCATCAACCTATTTGGTTATAGCACAAACAGATGCTGCTAAAAAACACAATGGCATTAACGCTTTGATTGTTGAACGCGGCATGGAAGGCTTTGAAGTTGGAACCAAAGAAAATAAGCTGGGGATCCGTGGCTCTGATACACACTCATTGATGTTTACTGATGTTAAAGTTCCGAAAGAGAACAGGATAGGTGATGATGGGTTCGGGTTTAAGTTTGCCATGAACACTTTGGAAGGCGGTCGCATAGGCATTGCCGCGCAGGAATTGGGAATTGCCTCAGGCGCTTATGAATTGGCGCTAATTTATTCAAAGGAGCGAAAAGCCTTTGGAAAAACCATAGCCGACCTGCAGGCCACCCAGTTTAAGCTGGCTGATATGGCT
>JAQBOS010000496.1 GCA_028287925.1 Mucilaginibacter sp.
TGCTGCTCTGTGTCTTCTTTGCGTACTTTGCGGTTAATTTTTTACCGCGGAGATAACAAAGAAGGCACGGAGATCACAGAGACCAAATATTATTTTGAGAGTTTTTTAGATTTAAGTCTTTTGAGACAGCCTCCTCCTACAAATTTGCTTAGCGGGCCATAAGAAAAATAATTTATTTTAATACGTTCGCTTTGGGGACTGCCAGGTGTTGAAAATCAGCATTCTCAATACATTTATTTCTAAAACCTTCCGGCTGTCACTATCTTAAAAAAGAGCTTTATCTGTACCTTGAGTAATGCCAGGGCCAATGCCCAGCGGCAAATGCCCAACAGGCATTTTAGCTTGAAATCGGCAAGCCAGATCCACAGTTATTTATTATAAAATTTATGACAAGAGGCATTTATCAGGCAGAATCTGCTCTCCAATGAGCTGATTTATCACGGATTTGGTACTCAAAAATGGGCTGCCAGGCGATTAAAATCCCAATAAAACAAGGTTTGTTGAATTTTTTTTCAAGATTTTTTTTGGGATTCAATTCGATCCGTTCATTCCTGGTATTTATTGCAAAAAAGTTTATAAATGTTAAAAAAAACACGGTTTAATTTATCTAAAACAAATGTTTGTACTTATTTATTAATTGGTATTACACGTGTAATTATTACACGTAGCATAAGGTTTTTTTATCTTATGAGAAATATGATTGTATCTATGATTAAAATATTTATTAAATATTAAATTAATGTTGACGCAATTTAATATATTTATCGTTGGAACAATGGGCTGGCCAGCTGATGATTGTTTTAAGTATTATTTAACTATTAACAAATTACAGTACCAACAAATGAAAAAACAACTCTTACTTAAAATTGGGGTATGCATGGTATGTGCAACTTCATTGTTAACCGCTTGTACTAAAAGTAATCAAAGCACCGAAAAGAAGGTTGATCCTGCTACAGAAATTTCAGCTGATGCCACCCAAAAGATCTCTGATCTGGGTTTTAGCACAGATAATGTGCGCAAAGTGGGTGACAATTACCTGGTAGAAGGTGATATTATGTTAACCCCGGCCAACCTTTCGGAAGTAAGCACCAGTCCAACCCTAAGAATTGCTGAAACTGAGCAGTACCGGACGACCAACCTGGTTAAAAATCTTCCAAGAACAATTACTGTATCAATTTCAAATTTGCCAACAGTTTACGCAACAGCCACAGCTAACGCTGTATCACGCTACAACGCGTTAAACCTTACGCTTAAATTCCAGGTGGTAAGCAGTGGTGGCAGCATCCAGATCATTGGTTTTAACCAGGGTCCAAGCGGTGGTTACATCACTTTAGGTTCTTCGGGTTTCCCAACTTCATCTGGCAACCCTTACAGTCAGATCCAGCTTAACACCAATGCGCAAGCTTACGGAACTAATCCTGATGTGGGATATGTTACTTCGGTAATTCAGCACGAAATGGGGCATTGCATAGGTTTCCGTCATACGGATTACTTTAACCGTGCCTTAAGCTGCGGCGGAACTGCAACTAATGAAGGCACTGCAGGTATCGGAGCTGTTCACATCCCTGGTACACCAACCAAAACATTTGACGCGGCTTCATTTATGCTGGCCTGCTCAAGCGGAACTGACCGTACATTTAATGCGAATGACGTAATAGCGTTAAACTATTTGTACTAAAAACTTTATCGTATTGCTTCTTATTGATCAACAAAGTAGTTTTACTAACTAAAGGGGAGCTTAACTCCCCTTTAGTTTAATATACAGTATGTTTAAAAAATCGCTTTGTTTTGTACTGATATTTTTATGTTTTAAAGTGGCCCGGGCACAAAAGCCAATGAGCGATAAAGCTATTGTCGGGCTTTATAAAGGTACACCTGTTGCCAGGTTATTGAACACAAATAATAACATTAACTATTACCTGGTTAAATTTAAGGAGCCGGCTAAGGCCGATATTAAAAAGCTCCGCCTGGTAAAAAGAGTATCTTATAACTTTTATGTGGTAGCATCGGCTGCTGATTTATCAGCCGATAAAAATATACAGGAAGCCACGCCTGTAAACTCATTATGGAAAGCTACAGACAATTTGCTGCTGCTTTTACAAAAACATCCGTTAAGAAATCAGTCTGTTGACTTATCAGTTACCTCCCGGAGTGATTCGGTAATAACCGCCATCAAAAAATACGGTAACATAACCGCCCAAACCGCAAATACAGTAACGCTGAATATAGCATTGCAGCACCTGCCGGATCTGTTACAGCAACCCTATGTTATTTTTGCAAATGTTACCCGGAAAGCTCATGCCGAACTGGTAATTAATGATATTGACCTGGGTATAAACCAGATCTCGGCTATTGCCGATAATTATCCGGCTATTAACGGCAGCGGTATAAACATTGGTATTAAAGAACAGCGTTATGATAATGACCTTGACTTGCTTGGCCGCTCATTCAACTCGTTCCAGGCGGCTGCTATTACCTCGGGGCATGCCACCATTATGGCTACCTTAATTGGGGGCAACGGCAATTCATTTATCCTGGGACTTGGGGTGGCACCAAAAGTAAGATTCACCTCGTCAGACTTTGCCCGGTTACTACCCGACAGTACCGCCATTTTTAAAACCTTTGATATTGGAGTACAAAACCACTCTTATGGCACCGGGATCGAGAATTATTATGGGGCTGAAGCTGTAGCCTATGACCAGCAGGTGATGGAAAATGATTCGATAACCCATGTATTCTCGTCAGGAAATATCGGCACATCGGCCCCTGCAACAGGTGTATACAACGGCATTACAGGAGTAGCCAACCTATCGGGCACTTTTAAACAAGCAAAAAATGTGCTGGTTGTTGGTGGTACCGATCGTACGGGTGTACCGGAAGATCTGAGTTCGGCCGGCCCGGCTTATGATGGCCGGATTAAGCCTGAACTGGTAGCTAATGGCGAAGACGGCACATCGGGGGCGGCAGCTTTAGTTTCCGGTACGGTAGTACTGTTACAGCAGGCGTATAAAATGCAAACCGGACAGTTACCATCAGCTGCGCTGATCAAAAGCGTGCTCATTAATTCGGCAGATGATATCGGCTTGCCGGCTGTAGACCATAAAACAGGCTACGGGCAGCTAAATGCCCTGGAAGCTTTGCGAACCATTAATGAAGACCGTTTTAAAAAAGGATCGGTAAGCAGCGGACAACAAACTGATTATACCATAAACGTTCCGGCAGGCAACAGCGAATTTAAAGTGTCGTTAGCCTGGAACGATCCGCCGGCGGTACTCAATACCCCTGCAGCCCTGATCAATGATCTTGATCTGTCAATAACCACACCCAATGGCCAAACCCTGCTGCCATGGACCTTGAGCTCGTATCCCTCGTTAGATTCATTATTGAAACCAGCCGTACGTAAAAGGGATACCCTGAACAATACAGAGCAGGTAACCTTACAAAACCCCGTTGCCGGTAATTATATTATTCATGTAAAGGGTGCTAAAGTAGCATCCGGCTCACAAACCTTTTATGTTGCGCACCAGGCCGTAGCGGCAAACAACTTTGAGTGGACCTATCCCGCAGGCCGCGACCATCTTTTTGCGACAGCGGAGAACTACCTGCGCTGGCAAAGCTCATTCAGCACTGCATCTGGCCAATTGAGCGTAAGTTACGATCATGGAGCCACCTGGAAAGCTATCAGCAACATCACCCTGAAAGATAAATATTATGACTGGACTACGCCCGATGCCTTTACAACAGTCATGCTTAAAATGGATATTAACGGGCAGATATTTACCAGCAAAGAGTTTGTAATTTCAAAGCCTTTGAACCTGGAAGTGGGGTATAACTGTACCGACGGTACTTTGCTTCACTGGAAAGCCCAGCCGGGGAGTAAAGGCTATGTTATTTACACCATCAAAGATAATTTACTGCAACAATTTACTAACGTAACCGATACCACTATCATTATACCCGCCCGGCAACAGGCATCATCGTATTTTGCGGTGAGCGCGCAGGGCGATGGTTTTGAAGGAATAAAAAGCCTCACTATTGATGCTACCGCCCAGGGTGTGGGCTGTTATATTAAAACCTTACTGGCCAATGTAGTAAATAATACTATAGCGCTTGACCTGCAAATAGGCAGCGTGGTAAACCTCAAATCCATCACCTGGGAAAAACAGACAGGTGTGAATTCTTATGCAACACTGGGTACAACCACGGTTAATTCGGCATTAGCCTACCAGTTTATTGATGTCAATCCTAAAAAAGGGATTCAGTATTACCGGGCAAAACTTATTACTGACGATGGCAAGATTATTTACTCAGACCTTGCAGACGCCACATTTTTACAAAATAGTCAGTTTACCATATACCCTAACCCGGTAAGCACCCAGGTAAATATATTGAGTGGTGACATTAATGATTACGAGTTTAAGCTATATGATGCCGGCGGAAGGTTAAGCCTGGATAAGGCCATTAATGAATTGCAGAACACTTTTCAGCTAAACCTTAATCCGGGGATCTATATTTATGTGATAATGCTAAAAGGCAAAATTGTTTATCAAGGTAAACTGATCAAAATTTAAAAGCCGGATCAATGTTTTAGCAGTTAATCCGGGTCTTAAAATCTTCTACCAATTATTATTTTAAAAATAGCTTTATCAGTTCCTTTTGTAAAACCATAGCCAATGCCGCCATTAAACTCCCAGTCGGCATTATAATTTAAATCAGTAGCTACAAATAATTGTTGCTGCTGTTGCTGCAAAGGATCGTAATGAAAAAAGGGACCTGTGCTTCCATAATACTCAAGGCCCAGCGCAACAATTTTACTCACATCATAGCTACCTTTTACATTGGGCGAAAATATGAAGCCCCGGTCTTTATCTGGTCCGGCGAAGCTTTTATCAAGCGTAGGATTAACGGAGATGTACAGCTTGTTCCACTTTTTATCAACTATTGGTCTTATTTCTAAGGTGCTGGTATTTGCGGAAAATGCCCGTTTTTGAAAACCAAACTCCGTTGATAAACTTACCCCTACCGGCCATTTCCATTCGACGGGCGCTGCAAAACGCGGGCGGATGTGCGAACCAACATAAGCTGTGCGGCCCTGGCCGCCTATTGAGTTAAAAATATAAAAGCCTGTTTCGAACCAGGGGGTCCAGCCGTGAGTGATCTCAATGGTTTCATGAACAACATGATTATCCGGAAGCTCGCCGTTTTCGCCTGTTTTAAATCCTTCGGCTGTGTAATTGCTATGCAGCTCAACCATGGTGCGGCCTTTTTCCACAGTTTCTGAACCATAAACCTGGATCTCGTAATTATCCTGAGCTTTAACGATGCCAC
Organism: Mucilaginibacter sp.; assembly: GCA_028287925.1. GTDB lineage: Bacteria > Bacteroidota > Bacteroidia > Sphingobacteriales > Sphingobacteriaceae > Mucilaginibacter. Next base: position 5,329 of record JAQBOS010000496.1, read on the forward strand.
ATATAAGCGAAAGGCTTACAAATATCAACAGCGTTTTATGCATATTACTAATTTTCATTGCCGCCATTTATCATGTCCGAAACTATTCCTTTTGAGTCTTTTCTTTCGGCAAGAAATACACCTGCCAAATGAACTGCTATAAAGGCTAAAACCAGGTACATGCAAAAACCATGAACATCTTTTACGGTATGCCTTATGGATTTGTATGCGGCTAAAGCATCTTCAAAAGCCAAAAACAAACCGGTTGTAACCATAATTATCAATAAAAGGTAAAATATGGCATATATGAGTTTTACCGTAAGCTCATGCCTGGCAATTTCCCTGTTCTTTTTAATGGCATTAAATTTTGTGTATGCGCTTTTCATCTGCCTTATAAATTTCTGATCGGCTAATTGAAAAAACTCCAATATCAGCCTGAATACTAACAGGCCGGCAAGGCAGTACCCAAAATACACATGAATATCCCAAACACTATCGCTTAATGCATGTGCTGCTGACCCAGCCTGATCCGCACTTGCGTTTACACCCGATTTTTGCAATTCAGTTTTTATTAATGATGAGGTTGTGTGATCATCGGTAATGGTTGAATTGATCAAAACGGTTATCAGCGATCCGCTTATAACAACAAGGTTAACCCAATGCCACAGGCGCAATGAAGGCGAATATTTTTTACTTTTTTGGGGATGGACCACATCCATTTTTACCGGTTCAATAATAGCCATATTCAGATCATTGCATGATTTTTTAAAAATATGATCATAATTTGAAGTAATTCTGTAGTTGCAGCGTAAATGATCTCCAACTTCAGAATTTCTTCAACATGCCCTATTATATTTGATAAAAAGACCATTTGAAACTCCTGCTAATAGAAGATGAACAAGGCCTTCGTGATAATATTACCAACTACTTTAATGAAGAAAGTGATATTTGTGAAAGCTGTGGCTGCTTAAACACGGCAATCGAAAAATTATCTGCTTATGAATACGATTGCATTTTACTGGATATAGGGCTGCCAGATGGCGAAGGGTTTGTTGTTTTGGATTACCTGAGAGAGAAAAACAGGAACGAAGCCGTAGTAATTATATCAGCCAGGAATTCTCTGGATGACAAAATAAAAGGTTTAAATATTGGCGCAGACGATTATCTTACCAAGCCTTTTCACCTTGCTGAACTTAAAGCAAGAGTAGTAGCCACTTACAGGCGCAAAACTTTTAATACCAATAATAAACTCATATTTAATGAAATAGCCATAAACCTGCTTGGACGAACAGTTGAAGTTAACCAGACACGGGTTGTTTTAACCAGGAAAGAATATGATATGTTGTTGTATTTTATAGCTAACAAAGGGAAAGTTATTTCAAAAACCGCTATTGCAGAACATATGTGGGGTGATGAAATGGATATGTATGATAACTTTGATTTTATTTATACCCATATTAAAAACCTGAGGAAAAAACTCCTTGACGCCAACTGCAAAGATTATCTGAAATCAATTTACGGGATAGGCTATAAATTTATGACAGAATGAAGCTATCGGCCCATTATAATAAAGCCAGTATAATTATTACAATAACTGTTTTGATTGCCGGTGCGGTGATCTATTACTTTGCCATTAATCAAATTGCCCGGAACCAGCTTGACCGCGATCTGTCTGAAGAAATTGGTGAAGTTATTGATTATGTAAACCGTAATGCAAAGTTGCCCAAGCAGGTTGATTTTGATGAAGACCAAACTGTTTTTGTAAGAACGAATGATACCAAAATTGATACCAGGTTTTTTGATACCATTTATACTAATCCGCGCGAAAAGAAAGCCGAAGACGGGCGGGCCATATCAGGGTTGATCTCATTAAAGGGTGAACATTATATAGTTACCATTACAGAATCATACGAAAGCACCAAGTATTTAATTCAGCTAATTACTATTATCACGCTTGTGCTGATGGTTGTACTATTATTTACAATTTTTATTACTAATAAATATATGCTGAATGGTTTATGGCGACCGTTTTATAGTACGCTTAATGAATTGAAAGCTTTTAATATTGCTGATCCAGATGGTTTTTCAGTTAAACCCAATAAAGTGGATGAGTTTAATGAATTGAATAAAGCAGTTCAGATAATGTATTCACGGGTAAAAAATGACTATCAGCATTTAAAACATTTTACCGAGAATGCATCGCATGAAATGATGACGCCGCTGGCTGTTATTACTTCCAAGCTTGATACACTTATACAGGATGAAACCTTAAAGGTTGAACAATATGAACAGATAAATGATATTTACCTGGCAACAGGTAAGCTCTCAAGGTTAAATCAAACAATGCTTTTGTTAGTGAAGATTGAAAATAATTTAATCAACGACGCAGAATCAATAAGCCTGCAATCTATAATCATTCAAAAGTTACATCAATTCCAGGAGTTATTATTATCAAAAAACATAACTGTTACTGATGATCTGCAAGATAAACAAGTTTATGCCAGTAAGTTTCTTTTAGATATTTTGCTAAATAATTTGTTCAGCAATGCCATAAGGCATAATATAAACAACGGGAAAATACTTATTACCTTAACCGATAAAAAGCTGATCTTTCAAAATCAGGGTGCTGAAAAACCGCTGGATGAAAATATGTTATTTGAACGGTTTCACAAAGGACAAAAATCAGACGGGACAGGCTTAGGCCTAACCATTGTGAAAAACATTTGCCAATTGTATAACTGGAACATCGCGTATCGTCATAATGGCTTACTGCATGCCTTTGAAATAAATTTTAATCTACTATAAGGTTCTATTTGTATCCCAGTCTAATTAATGGCACTTGTAAATTTGTAGGCCTGTTCTCCGGTTTGTCAAAAGCACGGCCGTCAACGTTTTTGCTACCATTAAAAAACAGGTCGTTGTAAATGTATATTAAATCGTAATCAACATAAATCTGTCCTTCGGTAAGGCCAAAAGGGAGGAATGCCTTGCCCTTTACATCCTGCATTACATTTACTTCCCATTTATTTAGCCCTGCGGCAGAAGCCTGATTCACGGCATCAGCAAAGCCCTGGTGTAAAGGTGTTACCTCATAAGCTTCATCGGCAACATAGTTAACACTGTAAGCGCCTTCGGCAATCGGATGCTCACCCTGCCATACATTATGCCCTTCAATAACAATTTTAACTAAAGGAACTTTCCCGTTTGCATCGGCATAATTTATAACCGTGCATTCAAATTTATCGCCGGCAGCATATTTAAAGCTCCGGGTTAAATAAAAAGGCTTGATTGCCCCTGAAGCCGTTGCGCTTATGCCGGGCCTCACCTCAGGCGTGATGCTTACCCATTCGCCACCCTGTATGTATTGTTTAACTTGATCTGCGGTCATTGTTTTTGTTTTGAGATATTGAAGGTTGCAATTTGCTACCTTTGTCTAAAAGATACAAGTAGTCATTTTTATATTTCATAGTACATTTTTTTAGACCAATGGAAAATACACGTAAAAACAAAGATTTTAATCCTAATAATTGCCCTGTAACCCATTGCTTAAACAAAATTGGTGGTAAATGGAAGATCCTGCTTATTTATGCTATTAGTAAAAAATGTAACCGTTTTAGTATGCTGCAAAGAGCAATCCCTGTTATCAGCAAGCAAATGCTGGTAAATCAATTAAGGGAACTGGAAGAAGATAAGATCATCAGCAGGATAATTTATGCCGAGATCCCACCTAGGGTTGAATATGCGGTTACGGAGTATGGGATGTCGTTAATGCCGGTTATTGCAGTTTTACAGGATTGGGGTTTGCAGGATTTGAAAACGGCGCTGAAATAAAGATCTCCCGGCTTTTTTAATAGCTTTTAAGAATAGTTGGTAGTCTTTTTGTAATTAAAAATTAATTTTATTTCTACTGGCAAAATACTGGAACAGTAATTGTGTATCCATAGCAAACAATAAAACTATGGAAACGATAACAGAAATAACCACCGAGATTTTAAATGATCTGATTGCGATCAATAATGACCGTATAATGGGCTATGAGAAAGCTACCGAAGAATTAAAGGCAGAAGATGCAGATCTGAAGGCTCTTTTTACCGATATGATAGCGGAAAGCCATCAATGTAAAATGGAGCTTGCTACCGAAGTTGCTGCAAGCGGTGTTGATATTGAAGAAGGCTCAACAGCCAGCGGAAAGATCTACCGCGCATGGCTGGATATTAAGGCCATTTTTACCGGGCACGACCGTAAAACGGTGCTGGCGAATTGCGAAGCAGGCGAGGATGCGGCCCAAAAAGCCTACACTACTGCCCTGCGTGAAGATGAATTGCCGGCTTATATCCGCACGATGATAAGTCTGCAGAAAGAAGATTTAAAATTATCTCACGATAAAATTAAATACCTGCGCGATTTTCAGGCGTAATTTTATTTTTCATTATAATATTTTGAAACGGGTGGCTATTTAGCTGCCCGTTTTTTGTTTTAGCTGCCTTGTTGATGTTTTCACTCAAATGTTCGGAAGAATCATACCCACAAAATTTGTCATTCTGAGAGATAAAATCCTTCGGATTCTAAAGAGGGAAATGAGAAGCGCGGGGTGTCATGCTGAGCCCCGTCGAAGCATGTGGGCAAAGGCCTCTGCGCACGTCGCCCTTCGACGGAGCTGCCAATGACAAGTATACTAATTGATTGATATATAACTATTTATAAATGTCATTTTCAATGTGATTGTTTGCGCGCAAAAATAGATTACTCAGGGTAACACTCCAGCTTCCATTCGAAATAATCTGTCATAG
>JAQBOS010000533.1 GCA_028287925.1 Mucilaginibacter sp.
CTTCAACTTCCTGCTTAACGCCTGAGCGTAGTTCAACCGCCTGGATCTTTAAAATCCCATCTGCATTCAGCAAAAAGTTAATGTCTACTTTAGGGAAGCCTGCCGGCATGGAGGGGATGCCTTTTAAATCAAATTCAGCCAGCTTGCGGTTTTCTTTTATCAAATCACGTTCACCCTGGTAAACGGCAATTTTCATATTCACCTGCCCGTCAATTGAGGTAGTGTACTGGCGACCGGCTTTTGTAGGTACTTTTGAGTTGCGCGGGATGATCACATCCATCAATCCACCCATGGTTTCAATACCCAGGGAAAGCGGTGTAACGTCAAGCAACAAAATATCGCTACGGTTGCCTGCCAATACATCGGCCTGGATGGCGGCGCCAAGGGCAACAACTTCGTCCGGATTAACCTCATCATGCACCGGGCGACCAAAAAACTCAGCCACCATTTTCTTAACAAGGGCCGTACGGGTTGAACCGCCTACCATAATCACCTCATCAATCTGGCTGATATCCAGTTTTGCGTCCTTCAATGCATTTTGGCAGCAGGTAATGGTTTCCTGTACTTTTGGGAGGATGAGTTGTTCAAATGTAGTGCGGTCAATGGTGCACCAGATCTCACCTATCTTGTCATTTACCAAACTTTGGTGGGCAAATGCTTTTTTTGCTTCCTCGGCTTTAAGGCGTAATTGCTGGGCAAGCTTGTTATCGGCAATTATATCAGCTTTATTCAGCTGATTTTTTTCTATCCAGTAATCAACTATGGCGCTGTCAAAATCATCTCCTCCTAAAAAAGTATTGCCGTTTGTTGCCAATACCTCAAAAATTCCGTTTTGAATTTGCAGGATAGATACATCAAATGTTCCGCCGCCAAGGTCATATACGGCAATAGTTTTTGTTTCTTCGGGGTTTAAACCAATTCCATAAGCTAAGCTTGCAGCGGTTGGCTCGTTTACAATGCGCAATACATCAAGCCCGGCAAGTTTACCGGCATCGCGGGTAGCCTGGCGCTGCGAATCGTTAAAATATGCAGGTACGGTTATAACCGCGCGGTTAACCGGTGTTTTTAAAGCGTGTTCTGCACGCGCCTTAAGCTCTTTTAAGATCAGGCCCGAAAGCTCAATAGGCGTATAAAATTTATCGCCAACCTTTATTTTTACAAGGCTTTCAGAATCATCATCAATAACTTTATAGGAGAAAAAATCCTTGTAATTTTCAATATCGTGGTAGGAACGGCCAAGCAAACGCTTTACGGAGAAGACCGTATTTTGAGGGTCGGTTATTAAATATTCCTTAGCCTCATTACCAACTGTAATATCGCCCGATGCACCAAAATGCACTATGGAAGGTACTAAAACACCTTTGCCGGTATCGTTTATTACCTGCGGATTTTTATCCGGGTTAATAAAAGCAACCAATGAATTGGTGGTACCTAAATCGATCCCTACTATTAACTCTTCCTTTTGTATAGAACCCGTTGCCAGGTTGATAGAAACTTTAGCCATTACGATATATTAACAAAATGCAAAGGTAGGATGTTTTAGCTGATGGTGTGTCATGTGAATTTCGGATTTCGGATGTTCAATTTCGGATTTACTAAATGCGGAAGTCGAAATGCCGATTGCGGAATGACTTAATTTCGGATTACGAGTGTTCGAAAGATTCGTTGTCTCTTACAAGTAAGAGCCTTCGGCTCGATACGTCTTGTAACAACGGGTTTCAACCCGTTGAGAACTGATACCACATATAAGGAGTGCCGTCAGCACGATGCATATGCATTTACCATTTTGCATGGATTTATATGTACCGAACCTATGGTTCTTTTTTATCTGCTTTTTATAGCCAACGGATTAAAATCCGTTGTTACAATATAGGTCGAGGCTACGCCTCTGGTAATTTTTTTTAGCGTTGTGTCAATGAAAATGAAGGGTTATAAATCTTTCGAACACTCGTAATTTCGGATTTGATTAAATTCGAAAGTCGAAATGTCGAATGCGGAATGAACAATTTATAAATTCAATGAATTCTGATTCAGACAATCCACAAAATGTGCTTACTTTCACGCTAATGAAATTTTTCCCGAAATACTCTTTTTTTCTGCTACTCTTAACTGCCACTGTTACTATTTCCAAAGCCCAGCAATTTGGCGGCAATCCGCCATCCATAAAATGGGAACAGGTAAATACCCCTGCGGCAAAAGTTATCTTCCCTGTCGGGCTTGATTCCATGGCATTAAAGGTGGCTAATATTGTACAGCAAATGAACGGCGTTATCCAGCCTACCATTGGTTACAAGCAAAAGCAGGTAATCATTGTAATGCAAAACCAAACTACCGTAGCCAATGCTTATGTTGGTTTGGCGCCTTTCCGCAGCGAATTTTATTTAACACCCGAACAAAATAGCTTTGATGTTGGCAGTTTGCCGTGGAACGAGCAGCTGGCCATTCACGAGTTCAGGCATGTGCAGCAGTATAATAATTTTAATGTAGGCATATCGCACGTATTAAAAGTGCTTTTTGGCGAGGGCGGCCAGGCGCTGGGTAACGGACTCGCTATACCCGACTGGTTTTTTGAAGGCGATGCTGTATTTAATGAAACCCATGTGAGCGAACAAGGCAGGGGCAGGCTCCCGTATTTCTTTAATGGTTTCCGGTCTTTATGGGCCGAAGGGAAAGATTACAGCTATATGAAGATCCGCAATGGATCATATCGTGATTATGTGCCTGATTGGTACCCTTTAGGTTATATGCTGGTATCGTACGGGAGAGAGCAATATGGGGATGATTTCTGGAAAAAGGTAACGCATGACGCTGCTGCGTTTAAAGGTGGATTTTATCCTTTACAAAGAGCCATAAAAAAATATTCAGGCAAGGATTTTGAAACGTTCAGAAACGACGGGCTCACTCACTTTAAAAAGGAGTTTGGTTTATACCCTTCTGATGGTAACACACCTCTAAAAACGGATACTTCTTTTGCCAACCACCACAAACACTTTGATGCGGATAGGGAATACCCGGCTTTTGTAAACGATAGTACATTGATCTATCTGAAAAGTACCTATGACCGCATACCGGTATTTGTGATAAAAAGCGGTAATGTTGAAAGAAACGTTAATGTAAGAGATGTATCAATTGATGATTACTTTGCTTATCATGATGGTAAGATCATCTACAGCGCCTATCGCCCCGATGCCCGATGGAATTACCGCAACTACAGCGAGTTGGTTTTACTGGACGTAAATACGGGAAAAGAGCAAAAACTTACCCGGAAAACCAAATATTTTTCACCTGCCTTTAGCGATGATGGAAAAACGATAATAACGGTAGAAGAAGCAACATCCGGCAAAAGTGATCTACACTTAATAAACACTGCAGATGGCAAGCTGGTGGCTGTCATTCCGAACAAACAGGGCTTATTTTATACCTATCCAAAATTTTATGGTGCTGATAAGGTGATCTCTGCTGTACGGAACTCAAAAGGTAAAATGTCGTTAGCCATGATTGATATAAAAACGGGTGATGCAAAATACCTGCTGCCTTTTTCATATCAGCCAATAGCATTTCCCGCAGTTAAAAAAGACACTGTTTATTTTACAGTTGCATCCGGAAAGGATGATAACTTATATGCGCTAAATATAACTACCGGCAAATTATACTGGCAGGCCGGTTATAAGCATACGGGTTCATTCGGATTTTATCAGCCTGCCGTATCTGAAAGATCTCTTGCCTGGGTTGGCTTTACCGCCGAAGGATTTAAAGTGATTGAAGCCAAAAGGGAAGATCTCAAATGGCTGGAGAAAAACGAGATCTGCTGTGGTTTACCTGATTTTAATGTTAGTGCTTTAAAAAGAGATTCGTCGACCAATCTATTAGCCGCTATAAAAAACGAACCGCTACCGGTAACTAAATACTCCAAATCATATCATTTATTTAATTTTCACAGCATTATTCCTAATATTAGCGATCCTAACTACGAAATATCTATAGCCGGAGAAAATGTGCTGAATACCATGCAAACCAGTATCTCCTTTGACTATAACCGGGATGAGGGCTATAAACAATTTGGCTTGGATGCCATTTACGGCGCATTATTCCCCTATATTTCGGTGGGCGCCAATTATACTATTGATCGCCGGGGCTATTATAAAGGAAGCAATATATACTGGAATGAAACTCAAATTAATGTAGGGCTGCAGGTGCCGCTTAATTTATCAGCCGGTAAACATTTAACCGGTTTACAGTTTGGTAGCGCGCTGGTTTATTCTCAAACTAATTTTCAGCAGGCTTACAGGAGTATGTTTAATGACAGGTCATACCTGTACAGCAGTAACTTTATATCCTTTAGCAACAGCACACAACAAGCCCGTAAAAATACTTACCCTATGCTGGGTCAAAGTATCAGTCTTTCATATAAATCGGCCATTTCCGGTTTAACAGCAAACCAATTTTTGGCATCGGGTAATTTTTATTTCCCGGGATTATTTACCAACCAGAGCCTGGTATTAAGTGCAGCACATCAGCAAAAAAATAAAAACAGCGTGATCAGTTTTTCTAACGACTTCCCGTTTTCGAGAGGATACCAGGCGGAGAATTTGTACGATATGAATAAGCTGGGCGTAAACTATCATTTCCCGATAGCCTATCCTGATGCAGGTTTTGCCAATACCTTTTACCTGTTGCGCATCCGCGGCAATGCTTTTTATGATTATACCCGAGCCACAGATTTTTTTACAAATGGCAGCCAGTTTAAAGGTACTTTCCGCTCAACAGGAGCGGAGATCTATTTTGATACTAAATTTTTTAACCAGGCATCTATAAGTTTTGGCTTCAGGTATAGCTATTTGGTTGATCCGGATCTTTTTGGAGGAACCGGG
>JAQBOS010000572.1 GCA_028287925.1 Mucilaginibacter sp.
AAAAGCAGGAGGGCCCGCTATATGGCAGGTATGCCTGGCTATTTTTGTACTTTCATGGGTGGGGCAATTCATAGGCCATAAAATAGAGGGTAAAAAACCTTCGTTTTTAGACGATCTGAAATTTCTGCTGATCGGGCCGATATGGTTGCTTCATTTTATATTGAAAAAATTTTCCATGAGATATTAATTCCTGCAGCAAATTTTGCCGGTAATTTTACTATCATCTAAATTAACTTAAAGTTTTGTAGCGTAAACGTCATACTCATCGTAATATGAATATGAAAAATGCTACAATAATACTTTTCCTTTGTGTTATCCTGTTTAGCTGCCGCAAAAACAAAGATAATAATATACTGATAAGTGGAATCTTAACAGATTGCCCCACAAACACGGTTTGCACCTATAGTTATTCTGAAAATGCCGATATTTCGGGAACAGGCCAGCTTGTACCTGGTGGCGACAGGGTGTTTTGGTATAAAAATACAAACAATACTCCTGGTTCGTGTGATATTAGCAGCCAGCTTAATTTTAAGACCTCTTTAAGTAACAATAGCTTTGTTATAAACGCAAGCCAGATAGTCGCAGGCCAGGCAACTTATGGTCAGAGTTGCATATGTTGCAATCTTATAGGTTTAAAACCAATTGGGGGCGGGATAAAAGGAAAAAAAACTGATGCAACCCATTGGTTAATAAACGCCATGGTTATATTAGGTGATCAAAACAATAAACCATTTGACACCCTAAAGGTAAATCAATACTTTACCCTTAAAACGCCCTAAAATTAAAATCGCTTTTTATTTACCAAGTTTCTCCAGCATATCGAGCGGTACTTTTTCAAGATCGAGCACTAAAAAGCCATCAAGACAATCGGCAAATTTAGGGTCAATATTAAAGCAGATAATTTTAGCATTCATCGCTATATACTGCCTGAGAAGTACAGGTACTTTCATGTTTCGGGTTTCCACTTCCGAGATCAAATTATCCAATCCCTTAAAGTTATCCTCGCCTGACATTAACAGATCAGTATCAATACTGGCCAGATCAACTTTGAATTTTTTGCGTGGTTTTACAAATTGCGCCATTTCATGATCAAAGTGGTTGCGATTAATATAATCAACGATGAGCGATTTGGAGAAATTTGAAAAAGCATTACTAATGCTTACAGGACCTATAAGATAACGATAGCGTGGGTTATCCATTAAATATTTTATAATTCCCTTCCACAGTAAAAATAATGGCAATGGTTTTAACTGGTATTCTTTACGGATCCATGAGCGGCCAAGCTCAATGCCCTTTTTTAATATCGGTGTAAATTGTGTCTTGATTTTAAATAATTCGGATATATAAAATCCTTTTTTTCCAATACTGTAAAATATTTCATCGCCAAGGCCAAGCCGGTATGCGCCCACAATCAGTTTCGCCTCGGTGTCCCATATAAAAAGATGATGATAATAAATATCAAATTCATCCAGATCTGAGGATTTATTAGTGCCTTCGCCCACTTCCCTGAAAGTTATTTCTCTTAAACGGCCAATCTCACGGATAACATTTGGGATTGCTGACGTTGGCGTTATAAAGATCTCGTAATTCTTCTCTACCCAGATCCTGTAATTTTCGCGCAGGGGTTCTACCTCTTTTTCAAGTATTGCGGCATCAATTTCTGGCACAATAGCCTCAGGTAGTTTTTTTATTTTAAATAAATTACGGGGATTGAAGATCTTTTTTTCATTCTCAAGTCCTGTCCCTAGTGCATAGGTTCGTGCCCGTAGATAGTTGAGCAGTTTGGTGCTGTTGGTATAATCAGGAATATCCGTTACGTTTATCGGCTTACCTATCCGCAATTTTATAGTATGCCCATGCTTGTTAAATAATTCTGACGGGAGTTTGGCAGTACGTAATGCAGGGTGGATCAAGCTAAGCAAGTTGAAAAGTAAACCGTTGTTGCCGTGGAAATATATTGGCACGACAGGCACCTTTGCTTTGGCAATTATTTTACCAACAACCGGGTGCCACATCCTGTCGGTAACCTCTTGTTTATCTACTTTGTAGGTTGATACTTCGCCGGCAGGGAATATGCCGATAGGCGTTCCGTTAGCCAATAGCTCAAGTGTGTTTTTTAAACCGCTGATACTTGATGAATGATCAACGTTTTCAAATGGGTTTACCGCAATAAAATAATCGGCTAAATTGGGGATCTTTTTAAGCAGGAAGTTTGCCATCAATTTGGCATCGGGCCTAACCATGCAAAGCATCTTTAATAATACCATGCCCTCAATACCTCCATAAGGGTGATTGGCAATAGCAATAAAGCTGCCCGTTTTGGGAATGTGCCTTAAATCCTTTTCGTCAAACTCTACATCAATACCACAGCCTTCCAAAATAGCATCAACAAATTCCGGCCCCACTTTAGGCTGTGCCTGGGCAAATAGTTCATTCACCTGGTTAATTTTCATTAATTCCATCAATATAGCTGCAAGGCCGGGCATCCTCAACTTATCCAGTTTTGTGGCTTTGGCAAACTCTTCTGTGGTAATTACTTTCATACTTATAAAATAAACCCTGTTGCAGGGGGAATAAATGTCCTGAAAAATTATTTAATTTAACCCTGATAAACCATTTAATGAAAGCACGGATAAAAAACTACCTGTCAATAACCAAAAAAGAATGGAACGGTATGGTAGTTCTTGTTGTTTTAATTGCATTGGTACTGGCTGCGCCCTATGGTTATCAGTTAATCAGCAAAGATAATACAATAAATTTTAAAGATTTTGATAAAGCAGTTGCGCAACTAAACAAGGCTGGGAATAAAGCAGGCTATCGGGCTGACAATGATAGTGCTGAACCGGATAAAAAGATCTCACAGCCGGTTATGTTTCCTTTTAATCCCAATAACCTCACCATAATGCAATGGGAACAACTTGGCCTTAGTGCCCGGCAAGCCGGCGTTATAAAGCATTATGAAGATAAAGGCGGCAGATTTTACACAAAGGAGGATTTAAAAAAAATCTATGCCATTACAACCGCCGATTACCAACGACTGGAGCCTTATATCAAGATCCCCGAAACAGTACACGCTTCTAAAAAAGCTAAACCTGGCGAAGTTATCGAGCTCAATACTGCTGATTCTGTAAAACTTACCGAATTAAAAGGCATAGGCCCGGGTTTCGCTGTGCAGATAATAAGGTATCGTGGCAGGCTTGGCGGCTTTTATCATAAAGAACAATTGAAGGAAGTTTATGGGATAGATTCTTTAAAATATGAGGAGATCAAAAACCAGGTATCGGTAAATGACCGAAAGATCAAAAAGATAGATCTAAACACCATCTCTTTCAATCAATTGAGGATCTTTCCCTATCTCAGCTATAAACAGGCGAATGCAATTATTGAGTACCGCAAGCAACATGGTAATTACACTTCCATGAATGATCTGAAAAACATTGTACTGCTTGATGAAGGAATTTTGCGTAAAATTGAACCATATATAAGTTTTAAATGATAGCGCAGCAAATAAAATCGGCCATTCGTGACATACCTGATTTCCCAAAACCGGGAATCATCTTTAAAGACATTACCCCCATATTAAAAGATCCGAAACTGTGCGAAAACATAGTTAATGCCTTTGTGGAGCAATTACAGGGGATCCGCATTGATGCAATTGCCGGGATCGAAAGCCGTGGGTTTTTATTCGGTTTGACCCTTGCCACAAAATTAGGTGTTCCGTTTATCCCGGTACGTAAAGCAGGGAAGCTACCCTTTACCATTAAACAAAAGGCTTACAAGCTGGAGTATGGTACCGCAACAATAGAACTGCATACCGATGCTTTTGAACCTGGGCAGCATATTTTAATTCATGATGATTTATTGGCAACCGGCGGTACCGCCCTTGCAGCCAGCGAGCTGATTGAGGAAATGGGTGGCATAATTGCCGGATTTTCTTTTGTGGTTGGATTGGGGTTTTTAAACGGATTGGATAGGATATCGCCTGTTTGTGATAAGGTAGTGGTGCTGGCGAGGTATTGACAAATGTCAGAATTGTTTAAAGATAAATATAGAATCCCATCTGCAAGATTATAGACATGGAACTATGCCAATAACGGCATGTACTTCATAACTATATGTACAGCAAACAGGGAAAATTATTTCGGAGAGATCGTAGAGACGCGATGCATCGCGTCTTTAACCGATATGCCTGAATATGAAATGCAATTAAATGATCTCGGCAAATTGGTAAAACTTGAATGGCTAAAAACGGCAGAATTAAGGCCAGATATGAATTTGGAACTGGCTGAATACGTTGTAATGCCAAATCATTTTCATGGAATAATAATAATTGGTGATAATCAATATAATACATCAGTATATAACACAGATCGTGAATTGGAACCATCATATTTAGACATGAATCATTTAGACGCGAAGCATCGCGTCTCCGCAGACCAAAACATTAATGATAATTCCAAAAATAAATTCAGCAGCCAATCGAAAAATTTGGCATCCATCCTTCGGGGTTTTAAATCGGCGGTAACAACTTACGCAAGGATAAACGATATTCCATTTAATTGGCAACCCCGTTTTCATGATCACATTATTACCAAAAATGAAGAATATCTTCGCATTGCGGATTATATTATAAACAACCCCCGCAATTGGCAAAGGATAAATTTTATAAGTGATATCGTAGAGACGCGATGTTTCGCGTCTAAAACCATTAAAGGAGCCATCATAATTAAAATAAAATTTGTTTGGTTTGTGAAACATGTTGGCAACCTTTCCGCAGTTAGACGCGAAGCATCGCGTCTCTACGAAAATTCAAAATTTATTTTCACCTAAATTCCCAACCAACAAACACCCCTGTAATAACTAAACCTACTATTCATACCATATACCAAATCGTTCTCTTTTCGCACACTTTTTTAATGAAACTAATGCATAATTTATTGTGTTACTTTGCTGTAAACCAATAATAAATACATGGATTCTTTATTAACTGACACATCTGCAGGATACGATTTTTCAATCAACGATAATCAAAAAATGATAGGCCGGATGGCCAAAGATTTTGCTGAAAAACACATCAAACCACACGTAATGGAATGGGACGAGGCACAACATTTCCCGGTTGAGCTTTTTAAGCAATTGGGCGAGCTGGGGATGATGAGCGTATTTGTACCTGAAGAATACGGTGGCTCGGGTTTTGGATATTTTGAATATGTAACGGTTATAGTTGAAATTGCTAAGGTATGCGGGTCTATCGGTTTATCGGTAGCGGCACATAATTCGTTGTGTACCGGGCATATTCTTGCATTTGGTAACGAGGAGCAAAAACATCGCTGGCTTCCAAAGCTGG
>JAQBOS010000039.1 GCA_028287925.1 Mucilaginibacter sp.
CAAATTTTCCCCAGCTCGCCTTTTACTGTTGTTGACAATGATATTGTTTTTGGCTTTGAGAACGGTTATGCTTATTTTACACATGATCTGAAAAATAACCTGGCACCCACTAACCCGGTAATTGAAAGGGTGTACGTAAATAATCAACCTGTTTTACGGCATTTTATGGAACAGGAAAACATCGGGAACCTGGTTTTTAGTCATTCAGATAACTCAATAAATATAGCATTTACATCTTTTTTATATTCAGATCCCGATCACATCAATTTTCGCTACAAGCTTAACGGCGCCGATTCCCGGTGGCAATATACTGACGATCAGCGCAGCGCCAACTATTCACAGCTTCCATCAGGCAATTATACATTTTATGTACAATGTGGTAATAAAAATGGTGTTTGGAACAAGCACCTGGCCTCTTTTAGCTTTATAATAAAGCCCCCCTATTGGGCTGCCTGGTGGTTCAGGCTGTTAGTAATATTGATAATTGCGTTTATTTTATACAAGCTATACCGGTATAAGATAAGCCATATTTTGGCAATTGAACGAATAAGAGAACGGATTGCGTCTGATTTTCATGACGATATAGGTTCGGCCCTGAGCAGTATTTCTATTTTTAGCGAGGTGGCCGATACGCAATTGAAACAACAGCAGCCGCCTGAAAAAACCCGGGAGATCATCAGCCATATTTCTTTTCACTCGCGAGCCATGCTTGATGCGATGGACGATATTATCTGGGCTGTGAATCCGCAAAATGATCATTTTAACGACCTGGCAGTGCGGATGCGTGAATTTGCCATCCCGCTGTTTGAAGCAAGGAATATCCACTTTGACATCAGCATACAGGAAGACATTTTGAATGCCCGGATAAAAATGGAAGCCCGGAAAAACATATTTATGATTTTTAAAGAATGTATTAATAATATCCTGAAACATGCCAATTGTACGGACATGAAGGTTTCGGTAAATAAATTAAATAACCACCTTGAGCTTATTATAAGCGATAACGGTAAAGGGTTTGATATTAATGCAAAACACAACCGGAATGGCTTAAAGAACATGCAGAAGCGGGCCACTGAAATTAAAGGCACCATAAAGGTAACAACACAGCCGGGAGCCGGAACGGTTACCCGCTTGCTGGTTAATATCATATAGTTATATTATTGAACAAGTGATTATACCGGGTTATATTTACACTTTAACTTAAATCAATTGGACATAAGGGTATCCGTATTTGACGACAACAGCGCTTTACGTGATAGTTTATATTACCTTATTTCAGGTGCTCAGGGTTTTACTGTTGCTGGTGTGTATCCGGATTGTAACCAGGTACTTGAACATTTGCGCCAGGATGCTGCCGATGTTATTCTGATGGATATTGATATGCCGGGTCTTAACGGCATTGAAGCTACAGCATTAATAAAAAGTCATTTTCCGGATATAAATGTACTTATACTCACTTCGTATGATGATAGTACAAAAATTTTTGATGCGTTGCAGTCAGGTGCAACGGGTTACCTGCTAAAAAAGACCACACCTGCCAAAATATTGGATGCCATTACCGAAGTAAGCCAGGGTGGCGCGCCAATGAATGCCAGTATTGCCCGTAAGGTGCTGGAGTTTTTTAGTGAAAAGAAAAATATAACCGAAAATGCATATGATCTTTCTGCGCGTGAAAAAGACGTACTGCGCTGCCTGGTAAAGGGCGATAGTTATAAAATGATTGCCGGCCATTGCTTTATTAGCATGGGGACTGTTTGTACCCACATCTGCAATATTTACAAAAAGCTTCATGTTAACTCAAAATCTGAAGCAGTGGCAAAAGCTATTCGTGAACGTCTCATAAACGATCAGGGTTGAGAATTAAGAAACGAGGGGTCAGGAATCAGGAGGAAGAAGCTCACTAATGTTAAGTCAACAGTCTTGAATTGAGAGTCACTGTTGTCCGGTAAAGAGTAAAAAAACAGGGGCCCAAAAACCCCTGCATAGTTTAATTTTGAATTACCACACTCAAAAAGCAAACTATGCCCAAAAGTACATTTTTTACCGGACAGCCGATATTTAATCAACTACTTTCTTACATCCCGCGGACTAAAGTTGATCGGTTAACCCGTAAGCATAATTCAGATCATTATTGTAAGAACTTTAAAGCATATGACCACTTGGTGACTATGCTTTTTTGCTGCTTTCATCATTGTACATCGCTTCGGGAACTCATAACCGGTATTCAGGCAAACGCACATCGGTTAAATCACCTGGGGATAGTGCATACGCCCTGCAGGAGTACACTCGCAGATGCCAATGAACGGCGTTCTGCTGATTTCTTTAAGGATTTATATCATGAATTGTTCCAATATCATTTTGGAGTTTTACCGGACAGCTTGCCTAAGAGTAAACTGTCTGATAAAATATTTATTGTCAATTCAACAACGGTAACTTTGTTTTCAGAGGTATTTAAGGCTTGCGGAAATGCTAAGGCTAATGGAAAAAAGAAGGGCGGCGTTAAAGCCCACGTTATGATCAGGGCTAAGGATAATATTCCTTGTTTTGTTCACATTACCAGTGCCTCTACAAACGACAAAACGGTAATGCCCTTGTTGAATTTGCCTGAAGGTTCCATCCTGGTTATGGATAAAGGCTATAATAGCTATACACCTATGGCTGAATGGACGAAAAAAGGTATTACCTGGGTAACCCGGTTAAATAAAAGGGCGAGATGGAAATGCATAGAAGAGAGGCCGGTAAGTGAACAGATGGCCGCTCATGGCGTACGTAGTGATAAAAAGATACTGTTAGGCAATCCTGAAAAAGCAAAGAAAGTACCCCTGCAGGTAGCACGGCTAATTACTTACTAGGATGAAGAAACAGATAAGGAATTCCAATTCCTTACCAATAACATGGAACTTACAGCCTTAACGATAGCAGGTATATATAAAAGGAGATAGCAGATTGAACTATTATTCAGGCGCATCAAGCAAAACTTCCAGCTTAGTAATTTTCTTGGAGACAACCAAAATGCCACTAAAATACAACTCTGGTGTACGCTGATAGCAGACTTGCTGGTCAAAGTAGTAAAAGACAAGGCTGATAAACTAAAGAAAAACAAATGGTCATTCGCCAACGTCGCGGGTCTTATCAGGCAGCACCTTGGAACCTATATAGATATTATCAAATTTCTCGTAAACCCTGAAAAAGCCATTATCGGATTCAATCGCGAAGTCAACAGCTATCAGATCTCCCTTTTTTAAAACTTGAATGAGGGGGCTTTGTTTTTCAATACAAGCTGAAATCTCCCTCAATTTAATCTAAATACCATTTTTATTCTATTTCTTATTTTTACCGGACAACAGTGAATTGAAAGTCTTAAGTCAAATTCAGTCTTTTTCTGGCTTAGAACTCCAGACTTTCGACTCATGACTAAACGTCAATTCATGAGTGACACGATATTAACTATTCTTCTCTCCAAAACCTTGTTTCTTTACTTCCTGATTCTCTCACCATTCCTAAAAACCATAAGGTTATATGATTGCCCCATAGGTTTATATGCCTGACCTTTGTATCATCACAAATTTAATTTTCATCGCATTATCCCCGAGTTATAGCCTCATCCTTCATCGTTATGAAAACATCTTTACCTTCATCAAAAAAACTATTTCCTAAAATAGCCTTTATTAGCCTGCTATCCGTGTTGATATTATGGATGCTGTTTTGTTTTAACATCCTGTATGCTGCAGGCTATCCTTTAACAAAATTTAAAAACGGCCATGTGGTCAAAACAGGTCAAAAAACGGGTAAGGTTTCAAAAAGATCAACCCAATTTTCTGTGCCCTCCATCAGTTACAGCTCTCCTAAAAGTTATGTCGTGGGGCATGCTATAACTCCACTGGCGCCAACAAGCAGCGGCGTTACCGCCTTTGGTTACACAGGTGCCCCGGTTGTTTTAGGTTCAGGTTTCAGTATACCAACTTCAACGGCAATTGACAAGGACGGAAATATATATGTTACCGATTATGGTAACGACCTTGTAAGGAAGATGCCTGCCGGTGGTGGTGCGTCGGTTAATATAGGCTCCGGTTTTGTACACCCTATAGGCATTGCCATAGATACAACAGGTAATTTATTTATTACCGATAATGGGAGCTCAGTGGTATATGAAATAGCACACGGTACCAGTAATGTAACAACAATAGGGTCTGGTTTTGATAGTCCGCTGGGTTTGGCTACTGATATTGCAGGTAATGTTTACGTTGCCGATCATGTTTTGAGCAAAGTGTTTAAGATCCCGGTTGGCGGCGGTGCGCCTGTATCAATAGGCACCGGCTTTAATAACCCGTATGCAGTAGCAGTTGACAAGGCCGGAAACGTATATGTGGCTGACCATAACAACAATGCGATAAAAAAAATTGCGGCCGTTGGGGGTGCTACTACTACCTTGGCAACAGGTTTTAATAGTCCAAATGGAGTAGCGGTTGATGTTTTCGGGAATATATTCGTGGCTGATAATGGCAACGATGCAGTAAAAATGATTCCGGTAGGTGGCGGCGCAGTCACTACCATAGGTACAGGGTTTATGGGGCCGTATGGTGTATCTGCAGATGCAACGGGTAATATTTATGTAGCTGATTATAGTAACAATGCAATAAAAGAAATGACACCGACAGGTGGCTACTATATAACTCCGGCCTTACCTGCAGGCTTAAGCTTTGATAACGCTACAGGTGGTATCAGCGGGACGCCCACGGTGCTAAGCCCGGCAACAAATTATACCGTTACCGCATATAATACCGATGGTAGCGCCACGGCTCTGCTAAATATCGGTATTATCCCGCTTTCC
>JAQBOS010000043.1 GCA_028287925.1 Mucilaginibacter sp.
ACCGTAATGGCGGGAAGGATAATGTTACGGTGGTGCTTGTTCATAATGATAAGGTGCCGCAACAACATACGGCAACAGCTATTAAGCAACGGGAACCTGCATCTCCTGGTGCCATACGCCAGACAAACGAGCAACCCGCACAGGATGATGAAGCTGAGCCGACTGCAACAAAAACCAATAAAGGTATTATCGCGGTTCTTTCTGTTTTAGCGTTGATGTTTTTGGCAAGCACAGTGTATCTGTACCTTCAAATTAAAAAGCAAGATGTTATTCCTGATAAACAACCTGTAGCTGTTGTTAGTAAACCTGCTGATCCGATGCAGCTTAAGCTGCAAAAAGCGGTTGATAATTTAAAGGGTAACATCTTGATCCTTTCGGATACCGCATATAAAACTCCCATTATTATTAATGATGCTATAAAAATTAACCGCGACAGCCTACTGATCAAAGCCAAAGGCCATGTTGTGTTTCAAAGCGATTCGGGGTATGCCGGGGCGGCAATTAAGCTATCGGCAAAATGCAAAAGCATTGTTTTGGATAGCTTATCGTTTGTCAATTTTAATACAGGGATCTCACTGGCTAACAATGCGGTGGAACTAAAAAATGTACGGTTTGTTAATGTTAAGCAAAGCATTCAAAATGAATTGAGCTTTGCTGACAAAAAATATATCAGCGGTAAATTACCTTACCTGGTAATAAAAGCGGACTCCTTACCTGTTAGCAATAAAAAGTAGCATGGGATCAAGAAAAAAAGAAGGTTTATTTCTTTTATTTTCAGCCATACTGCTGGGTTTGTTATTTGTTCGCCTGTTTTTGGTATTGCAGCAGAACTTTACCGATGTTGACCAACGGCTTAAGGATGGTGCCATGGTTAACCTTAATGCCGCAAATCCTGCACAAAATTTACGAAAACTGCTTGAAAAAGGATACTATTTTGATGATCCAAAAGATATTGATCTTGTTGAAAGCGTTGTTGCTGCAAAATACAAAACCGGGAGTAAGTTTGATAATATTGGCGAGTTAAACAAACATGCCTACTATGTAGATGCCGATGACGCTTTCAGCCGTGGCGGAAGATCATTTAAGGATAGGGTGCAGGTCTCCCGTACGTTATTAGGTTACACAGGAGATGATTCTGTTCGTTTTACGCAGGAAAAAGATAACCCGCCGGCTTTGCCTGCTGTGACTGATCTTGAGTTGACCGGCGATAACATTTCCGGAATTATCCTGAACAAAACTTCCCCGGTAGCCGGTGTGCTGGTAAGGCTCCAAATGATAATACCCCAGGATAGCCTCTACAATGATGAAGAAAGCGACCAGGTAAAAACTCAGGCTAAATTGGGCAAAGGCTTTAAACTTACTTATGTTTCTGACGCACAGGGTAAAGTGCATTTGCAAACGCTAACCGCATTTGCCCGCACCGATGCGCAGGGTGAATTTACTTTTAAAAGCCTGCCCGAAAATAAAGCATTTGAAGTTTTGCCATTACAGCCGGGTTTTCAATTCGGTAAATCATTGGGTACAGAGAACCTGGATAAAGATGAATCCTTTACTTTTCACCAGTCACCACATACCATCAGGCTGTTAGGATCAAAAGATTTCAGCATTCTTAAAAAAGAAAAAGCTTTGATCATTCGCATGCCATCTGAATTCAATTTATGGTATTTGATAATTGTGGTTACCTTTTTTGCTTGCTTTCTTATCCTGCATTTATTGTTAAGCTGGAAATTCCCTGCAGCCGATCAAGTTATTTTGCCTTTGATCATGATCCTTACAGGCATCTCTTTTTTAACCCTGTTAAGCTTGCAGGACCCATTGCGCGACCGTTTTTTTGCAAAGGATTCCCTGGTTTACCTTGGGATGGGCTTTGTGGTGATGATCCTGTTGTTGCAATTTAACCTCCGTCGTTTTACTTCCGATTCCGCCTTATACCGGATGTTTGTTTTTAAAAATAACCGCAAGGCGGCAAACGGGTGGCCATGGATTGTTTTGGCTATGACATTGCTGCTCCTGACCATTCGTTTTGGATCGGGCCCTGAAGGCAGCGGTGTAAAAGTTAACCTGTTTGGTTTTCAACCCAGTGAGATTGTTAAATACCTGGTAATTATGTTTTTAGCTGGTTTTTTTGCGGCAAATGAAAAATTTATCAGCGAATATACCAGCTGGAAAAAAAGATGGTCGTTCTTTTCTTTCGCAGTAATATCAATTGCTTTTACACTATTACTGTTCCTGTTGCTTGGTGATCTGGGCCCTGCAATAGTGATCTGTTTTACTTTTATCATCCTGTTCTCTTTTTCAAGAGGTGATTTTATGTTTATGACAGTTGCTGTTGTGTTTTATGTGCTGGTATCCTGGATCTTTAAAAACGTATGGCTCTCAACCATACTTACCACTGCCATGGTATTGTTTGTTTTTTTATCAAAACGAAAAACCTTGAGTGAATCGGCTATAATGGCGTTGATAATTATATCAGGTTTTTTAACCATAGATAAGATCCCGCACATTGATAAATTAATTCCCGGCCCGGTGCAGCGATTGGTTGACCGTAAAGCCATATGGCAGGATGCATGGAATAACGAGGTTTATGGCGGCGACCAGGTAGCGAACGGGCTTTGGGCCATGTCTGGCGGAGGGATTTCCGGGCAGGGCATAGGTGAAAGTTTTGCGAAAACCATTCCGGAGGCGCATACCGATATGATATTACCGGCCATTGGCGAAAGTTTTGGGTGGACAGGAATTGTAAGCATATTCCTGTTGTTTTTATTATACCTGCACAGGTCAATTATCGTAGGCAGGCAAACCGGGACACCTTTCCTGTTTTATTTATGTGCGGGGATAGGGATCTGCACTTTTATGCAGTTTCTACTGATAGCAGGCGGATCAACCGGTGCTTTACCATTATCAGGCGTGGCATTGCCGTTTGAGAGCTATGGCGGCTCTTCTTTGGTCGCTAATTTTTTGGCTGCCGGGTTCTTATTATCCGCTTCAATGGTTAAAGGCACACCCGTTCAAATGGCTTTTATCACCAAACAGCAGGACCGGAACCTGGTGCCTGCGTTATTAGCCGCCTGTATAGGTGTTTTGCTCTTGATCGTCAATATCTCCGGGTACTTGTTCGACAGTAAAAAATGGATAGTAAAACCGGCGTTGGTGGCCGACAAGAGTGGTGGGCGAATGTTTAGCTATAACCCGCGCTTAGCCATTTTAATGAACAAGTTGCAGGCCGGTACGCTTTATGACCGGCAGGGGCGAATATTAGCTACCAGCAATCCAAACCTGATCAGGAAGCAGGAGAGCCTGTTAAATGCAGCCGGTGCTGAACATTATGACCTGGATTCGGCAATGCATAAACGCCTTACCCGGTATTATCCATTTGAAGACCAAATGTTTTTTTGGGTAGGCGATGTTAATACCGGCGTTTTTAATGGCAGTACTAACGGGTATTTTGCCGAATATGAACACGCTGCTGAATTAAGGGGGTTTAAAATGCCAACAAGCACCTATAATGTACATGCAAGCCGTTTTAGGGAAGACCGCTTTTTACCAATCGGTGTAAAAGAAATGTCGGTAAGCAAAAAAGATTATAGTGCGCTGGCCCCCCTGCTTATTGCCGGTATAAACAGCGCGGATGTTGAAGCTTTCAAGAAAAGGAACCGTGACGTGCAGCTTACTATGGACGCTGAGCTTCAAACCGGTATTCAAAGATCAATTGCAGCAGATACTTCTCTTAACGATAACCGGGTATCGGTAGTGGTTATGCAGGCGACAACAGGAGATGTGCTCGCATCTGCTGTTTATCCTTTGCCACCCGTTCATAATTATGACCAGCTGACCATGCCTGTTGCCGAACAAAATAAACTATCGCAATGGATCACAACCAGCGATCTGGGTTTTACTTATGCCACCCAGCCCGGCTCAACGGCAAAGGTTTTAACGGCTATGGCATCCTTTAATAAGCTGGGCATGGCCGCCAATGAGGTAAAATTTCATGTAAGCACCGAAGAAAGGATCCGTACCAAAGGCATTGAGCCGGATGAAACCGGGGTGATCAGTTTGGAGCGGGCGATTGCGAAATCAAACAACGTTTATTTTATCAAGCTGGCTAATGAGGAACATTTACAAGAAGATATGGCTACGCTTTATTTAAAAGCCGGGATGTTTTTGCATGGAGTTGGCGGGTATTTTTACAACAAGAAACCTGAGAATCTTGACCAGGAAGAAAAATGGCGTGAGTTATGGCGCAAAACTGAATTTAACACCAAACCGAGATACGACCCGAACAATATTCATAAAACACGGGCAAAAGGAATTTCGGGAATGGCTTGGGGGCAGGGTGAGCTTATTGCAACACCGGCGGCTGTTGCCAGGCTGGTATCAAGTGTGGCCAACAATGGCGCGTTGGTGGCCAACCGTTTTGTTTTAAAGGTAAATGATACGCTGCAGCCGGTTAAAGGCAGCATTAAGCTGGCAAATGACCCGCGATACGCAGCATTGCTTACCAAATACATGATTGAGCAAAGTGCGCCAAAAGAACAGATCCTGGGTTTAAAGGTAGCCGGTAAAACGGGTACACCCGAAAGGATCTGGAAAGGCAATAGTATTAACGACGGGTGGTATGTGTTTTTTGCTCCAATGGCAAAGGGTAAAGGCAATATTGTTGTTTGTATTCGGGTTGAATCAACCCGGGGGTCATCAGATGCGGTAAGGCTTGCCGGGCAGCATGTGATCCCTTTATTGATCAAAGAAGGGTATATTAAAAGTATTATTCCGCTTGATGAAACAGGAACGGCAGATGAATAGTTATATTCAAATAATTAAAGGTTGATATGTTTGATATATTTAAACGAAAAGAAGACAAAGCTCCGCAGGATGTAAAAGGGTTACGTGACGCGCTGCTTCGCCTTGTGAAAGAGCAATTACAAAAATCAGAAGGAGGCGAGGGGCGTCATATTAAAGGAATTCATCTTTTTATAAGCGCTGACGCTGCCGAGAAACATCTGTACGAGGCAGTAGTTTACCTGGAAGAAAAAGACAAATTTAAAGATGAGATCCAAAGGATAGCTGATGATTTTGCATTAGGCCTGCCTGAAAACTGGGTGTTGGAAATTAACTTTAATGAAGAATTTCCGCCGGAAGCCATTAAAGCGGAGGCACTTAACGCCGCTATATTTATCCGGACGAAAGATCATAACATTCAAAGATCGCTCTCTGCATTTGTAAAGGTATTGAATGGTGAAGCAGAAAAGGCCGAATATGAGATAACCTCGTCTGATGGCAAGATCAACATAGGGCGCGAAAGCAAAGCACAGGTAAATGATGGGTTTTTCAGGCTGAATCAAATAGCATTCCCGGGTAATAGTAAAAATGAAAGTAATAAATTTATAAGCAGGCAGCATGCGCACATAGAATGGAATAACGATGATGGCTGTTTTATACTTTATGCTGATGAAGGGGGGATTCCACCCGGCAATAAGATCAAGATCAAATCCATAGGCAATGAAAATTTGATTAAGTTGCATTCAACTCATATTGGCCATAAGCTGAATGAGGGCGACCAGGTTATTTTAGGTGAATCGGCGGTTTTAGAATTCAGCTATCATTCATCAGCAAAGGGGGATGAGTAAAGTATTTACCATAACAGAAGGGCTTGACAACATGGGCGCTATGCGCACCGGCGGACAGGGCTCTGTTTACAAAGGGAGGCGTACGGGCCATATAATCACCGCGGTAAAGCTTCTTCCAACGCCTATCCATACGGA
>JAQBOS010000050.1 GCA_028287925.1 Mucilaginibacter sp.
AATGTTACTTTTTCGATTGTATGCTTTTACCACTTCAAGCGTGTCTCTGGTTTTGTACACATTTTCGTTTTTTAATAACGAAGACACTAATGGTGAACAAGATGTCCATATAATTGCAAGCAAAACAAGAAGGTGCAAATTTTTCATAGTTCAGACTTTAACCGTGTTACTTAACTAATTTCTTTATTACAATCTTTTGAGAAGAAAATCCAGGTGTTGAACAGCAACCTAAATCATAAATACGAGTTTGAGTTTGTACCCAGCCTGTGGGTATTTTTTGGGGAAGGCAAATTTCAAGCGTCATACCGGAATCTATTTTGGAAATATTTTGGATGACTGGCATATATAGAGGTATAGTGTCTGTTTTTCCACAGCAACATATACACTGCTTATAGTCAACAATGACCCACCCATCAGGAATTGGAGAGCCTGGGCACACGGAAATAGTGTCACTTAATGGAAAGGCTTTCACTGAATATTGAAATGGTGATAAGCGTGTTTCTTTAAACGTGAAAGAAAAAATAAACATCGAGAAGATGAGACAGATAAAAATGGGGACTATTCGCATCGTTGTGGTAATTTTAGGTTTAAGTAAACTTACTAAAAATATTGCATAAAACAAATTATTGAATATT
Source organism: Mucilaginibacter sp. (assembly GCA_028287925.1). Lineage (GTDB taxonomy): Bacteria > Bacteroidota > Bacteroidia > Sphingobacteriales > Sphingobacteriaceae > Mucilaginibacter. Next base: position 636 of record JAQBOS010000050.1, read on the forward strand.
AGGATTAAATAGATAGACATCTGCGAGCCGCCTATAGACAACGAAGCTTTGCTGAGTTGTCGCGAGCGGAGCAAAAAGTCCAGGCAGAGGGAGCGGAGCGACTGAATGGAATGTCTGGACACGAACAAAGGGCAGCAGTGTGGACTAAGTGGGCAGGGCAAAGTAAGGAATAGTACACGCGCTGCCCGGGGTGAAGCTTTTTGCGACAGCGCAGGCGAGCCAGACAAAAAAAGCGGTTGGCTTTTACAATGCCGAAGCGGGTGGCGAGGCGTTGTATAAAGCCAAAGGGAGCTTTTATGAACGACATCCCTTTTTCTCTCAAAAAGAATGGCAGGCTCAGCCCGCGAAGCGGTTAAAGGCTGGTCACCATTTATATGTGCTTGAAAAGCGTATATAAATGATGACGAAAGCCTGGCGTTACTTTTGAAGAAATTGGGTGGAATGAATGCCTTATTTCCTGACTTAACGATTTAAATGCTCCAATAAAAAGAGGGGATTTTTGTCTTTAAGTTCAGGGGTACGATAATAAACAGAATAATGAAAAAATATTACACTGTCTTCTGGAATTCCGACAAGCAAATCACTGTGTTTAACAAATTTTGTATTTGAGGGCAATTCTAAAAATGACAATTGCTCTCGATTCGTAAAGTCTTCTAAAATATATACACGAGTAAACTTAGAAAATATCGAAAGAAAATTATTTAAATCAAGTGGGTAGTTTTCTTCAAAACGGTAAATAATAAGTGTGGCATCATGATATAAATTTTCCGCCAATTCGTCGATACGTGCATCAAGTGTCCTTTCACCATCAAATAAAATTCGATAATTATTAAATTTGAGCTTAACAAGTCTATTTTCTTTGGGCTTTAAATTTGAGATATGGCTGGCGATGTCTGAAAGGGAGACATTAGCCGTTATGCTGACGCAGCAAGCAGCCAATACTTGATACAACGTCAGTTTGGTTAAAAGAAAGGGGCGGAACTTTATTTTGAAACCCTTAATATTTATTTGAACTTCGTTAGTGATTACATCAATTTGGTCTATAAAAACATCAGCAGATGTATTTTCCATAGCAAAAGTCACAGCATTTTTGTCGTCTTTAAACTTCCCCAATAATAATGGGTCGTCAATATTTATTATCGGAATAGCACCGATTGCAATTTGGGATTTTGATTCTAAAATATCTTCTTTATTATTTATCCCCTCAACACCTATGTGTACATCTTTAATGTTTAGAATTACACCGATTGTTGGGGGAAGTAATCTCGCTAATACCTGAATGTGGTCTTTTCGCCACAACGCCATTTCTAAAACGATAAACTGAGTATCTAAATCAATTTTGTTAATTATAGCGGTGCATAGTATTGGTGGAGAAATCCTTTTCGCAAAAATTCGAACACAATTGTATTTAAGTGATAACATTTGCTCAATCAAAGCTGCACATGTTGTTTTCCCGACACTGCCAGTCACAGCGCAAACCTTTGGTTTGACCAAGTCAAGCACATACTTTAGTAAATCCTTAGTTGCTTGCGTAACACTCTTTACAATAATTATTCTTACTGATTTATTGATTAAGCTTATGTCAATGTTCTCATTTACCACAAATGACCAGTGTGGTTTATCAAAAGTTATTTTAGGAAAATAACTTTTCCGATCAAATGGTTTTACATACCAACCATTAACTTCAGGCTTAGTGTCTGATAATGCGAAAAACAAATGATGTTTTTCTTCTGAAACCGTTTCGTTTTCTATTGTCGCAATGTTTACATGGTCAAACTCGATATTTTCTACAAAATTGATAAATACGGCGCCAGGCCATGTTTTTTTGAGAGTATTGTAATCAATTTTCATTTCTGTCAAATTTTTCAATTAGGTGAATGATATTTGTAAGGTGGGAGTTGGCAATGTCATGCCCACCACCTTCTATTACCTTTATTCTGTTCAGAAGTAATGGATTGGTTAATCTATTCTTTAGAAGATAAAAGGGAGTTGCAGTGTCTTCTGAACCGAAAATCAATATAACATCTTGAGGCTGAATATCAACCAACTCATTTGTTAAGTCAATTTTGACTATATTCAAGTAGGTTTCCTTTAAGAACCGAGTGCCCTCTGTATAATAAGGATTCCGTAGATACTTTAAATATTTATCTCTAAAAAAAAGCGTTAACCACCTGGGAAGATGTTTTTTAAAATGGCTTAATTTACCGGTAGCACTTTTTTTATACGCCCTTATTATTGCAGGAGATACTAGAATTAGTTTGGCTTTTTTTTGTAGTTTGTTTTTCCAATTCAAGGCGATTGCTGCACCAAAGGAGTAGCCTAAAATGTAATCGGGCTGTAGGCCATGAGAATTCAAATATGTTTCTAAGAAAGTTGTAAAATCATCGAGGTTCCAACTGTTCTTAGGTTCAGGAGCGCCGCAAAATCCGGGCAAATTAATTTTATGCACCTCAAATTTGGCCGCTAATGCATCAACAAAACCTTTTCGGTTTTCCCATGCATCTGTGCAACCATATTTTGAATAGTTCTTATAATTCCACCCGTGTAAGAGGACTATTTTTTTCATGAGATATTTAGAATAAAAATATAATATTTCTATATATTATATTAGAGTTTCATGAGATATTTAGAATAAAAATATAATATTTCTATATATTATATTAGAGTATTATATACAATTTCGAGCATATCGCTAAAAGATCTTAAAAATGCCCTGCCATCCCGGCAGGGCATTTCTTGGAAGACGCTACGCCTTCGGAAAGACGATGCTGGTCTCGATGTCCCTCAGCTTCTCGTGGCAGGCATTGAAGATAAACTGCGATACCAGGCGGATCAGGCCGGGCGTGGTGGTTATGAACCGGCGCTGCTTGTCGTCCTCGATGATGAGCTTGCAGCCATGGTACGGGTTGTCTTCCAGTTCGTCATGCTCCTGGGTTAGCAGCACCTCAAAGGCTTCCAGCTGCTTAATACGCGTAATGAGGTTGACCCGCTGGATGCTCCGGCGGTGCAGGTCCTCCACCACCTTTAACGTGCCCTCCAAGTTCAATGCCGGCTTGGCGGGTTTTGCTTCCTCCACAGCTTGCGGTACTTCAGGCTTGGCTTCCTCCACCTTGGGGGGTTCAGGTTTGGGAGTTTCAGCCTTTCCGTTCTTGATCGGCTCGGTTTTTGTTTTTTCACTTTCGACTTTAGGGCTGGCATTTCCCTTTTTCGCCTCGCCGTTTTGCGCAGCTTTGATGGTGATGTCTTTGGCGGTTGTGTCCTGGACTGGTGAGCCGTTTTGATTGTTGAATTCCATTTTTAATGGTTTTTTAGTTAAACAATATGTTACTTGCTTCTTTTCATCCCGTTTCCATAAAAGCTTTTTTTCAAAAGAAAAAGGAAAAAAAGAAAGCCCAATGAAGCGTGTCCAAGGCAGCAACAGCAGAGCTATAAGTCCCGAAGGGTGGTTTGGAAGGCCGCTCTGCACCCTTCCAAAGCATTATGCGCTCGCATGTGCTGCGGACACGACCTTTGCGGCTCTTTTTTTCGTTTTTTTGAAAAAGATGTGGATGGGGGGATAAAAGATGCGGCAACTGGTTAGCAATAAGTCTTAAAAGGACATTGCAAAGCAAGGTTCATGGTACAAAAAAGACCCATCACTGGGTCTCAAATAATTCTACTTGCACAATGTCCGGCTTCCCATACGGCTTGATGTTGAGGATATACTCAACCGCCTTCTGCGCCTGGATACTCGCATACACAATTAGACGCGAGTCCCGCTTCAATTGGTCAAGCCAGCTGCTGATATAGGCGACGCTGTTGTCAAACTCAACGTGGTCAATTCCGGCGACGGAATTGAGGAAGCAGGTGCCGATTTCTGCCACCAGTTCCTCCTGCGAATACATGTCGGTGCCGAAATTAGGATTGTCAACAATGCCTTTCCTGTTTAGTCTGCTTGCATGCCCGGTACTGTGTATCAATTCGTGAAAGAGCATACTGTAATAGCTTTCATTTGTCGTAAACGTCTGCTGCTTTGGCATATTGATACAGTCCTTTACGGGGTTGTAAAACGCCTTCTGCCTGGTGTGCTTGATCACCGGGCAGTTCGGCATCATCTCAATGATCTCGTCGCAGCTGCCGATGCTTGAAACGGGATACGGGCTGTCGGAAATGGTATGTGATTCCGGAATGCCATCACACTGGGCAATGTTATACACCTTGTAATACCAAAGGACGTGCGCCGCCTTAGCACTGTTTTGAGCAGTGTCCTCCTGCTCCTGTTTTTCCAGCGGCTTCCAAAATACCACAATATGCCCTTTCTCGCCCGACTTGACCCTTCCTCCCAATTTTTCCAATTGCTTCCAGGTGATGAAGTAGTTTTGGGCATAGCCAAGCGAGGCCAGCATCCAGACGTTCATTCCCTTGTAGGGGATCTCTGTAACAATGTTTATCGGATACCCGGCTTCCGTCCACGGCTGCTGCCAGGGAACGATGTTGCGCTGCAATTGGTCAATGATGCGGCTGGTAACGATGGCGTAGACATCGGTGCGTTGTGTTGTTTCCATGACGTTCTGATTAAGTTTTTAAAGAATCTGTTTCCTTAAGCGTACGCTGGAACGGGGGGAGAGGTAAGTAAAGTAAAATTAACCGGAAGGACATGTTTTGGGGACAGCCAAAGAAGGCTCCTTGATTGCAAGCGGAGGGAAAAAGAGAAAGCCGGAAGGCGAATTACGCCTGGGGTTTCGAAACGGTTACCGCGCTAAAGGGCCGCGAGGCGGTGCCGTCAATCAGCAATTTCAGGTAAATGTTGAATCTCGGCAGGTTGATAAAGTCGTCAACCCTGAATACCGGATAGAATTCCTCCGACATTACCTTTGCATCTGCGGTACCGAGCCTAAAACAGATGATTGTCGCCACATTGCCTAAAATGGCGCTTCGCACCTCTTCCGGAAGCTGGTCAAGGTATTGGTGGGTGAGATATAGCGATACCCTGTACTTGCGCACCTCTGAGAGCATGGCCGCGAATGAGGTAGTAATGAAGGCATGGCACTCGTCAACGAACACCATGAACGGCCTTCTCTCCTGCTCGGGCAGCTTCGCCCTCCGCATTGCGGTAGTCTGGATCGCGGTTGTCAGCAGGCTTCCCAGGATCTGCGAGACATCCTCTCCAATGATGCCCTTGCTTAGGTTGCAGATCAGTATTTTTCCATTGCTCATAATCTCATCCATTGAAATGCTCTCCTGCTGGCCCACGACATCCCTTAATATTGCATTGGCGGCAAACACTCCGGCCTTGTTGAGTATCGGCATGATCGCTTCCGCCCTAAGGCTGGGAGGGTACCTGTCAAACTCGTTGTGCCAGAAGGACAGTATCACCGAATTGTCGGTGTAGTGAAGGACCAAGTTCCGGAAAGCCTGGTCCAGCAGCAGGGGCTGGAGGTCCAGGAGCGTGGCGGTCGGGTACTCCAGGAGGGTGAGAATTGCAAAGCGCAGAATGTACTCCATCCTAGGCCCCCAGCTCTCGCCCCAGATCTTCTTGAATGAAAGGACTATTTCGGATGCCACCAGGTGCCGCTCTTCTATCGGCAC
>JAQBOS010000068.1 GCA_028287925.1 Mucilaginibacter sp.
AGAAACTATGGCTCACGCGGATACGAGATCTCCAGTCATTCTATTACACATGCCAGTATGCCGGGGCTTGACTCTGTAAATATTCAGTACGAGCTGGAGAAAAGTAAAGAAGAGATAAGAGATAAAATGGGGGCTAAATACACTTTTTCATCCGAAGTGCCTTATGGATACGAAAACGAGCGGGTAATGAAAATTGCCTACAAAATTTACCCCGCACTGCGTAACCGGATGCCCGAGCCATGGCTTAAAGAAATTGATCGCGCAAGCAAACAAACACCTGGCACTACCGGCAAGGATTATATCCAATGGCAGCGCGGCGCCACTACCAAAACACCCCTCTCTTTAATGCAATCATGGGTTGATACCGCCGTTGCTAAAAATAATACCTGGCTGGTTTTAGTATTTCACGGGGTTGATAACCTTGGTTATGAGGCATTACCACATACCTTACTTGACGAATATTTTCAATACATCAAAAATCAGCAGGAAAATTTATGGATCGCAACTTTTGGGGACGTAACCAAATATATGCGCGAGCGGGAACATGCCGAGGTTAAAAGCGATGAAAAAAATAGCAAGCTGATAATAACACTCTCTACTTCACTGGACAAAACCATGTATGACCTTCCATTAACCTTAAAAACCTATGTATCTCCCGGTTGGAAAAAGGCATGGGTTTGGCAGGGAAAGCGCATGCAAAGGGTTGACGCGGCTACAGACAACAAAGGCACCTACGTTTTATACCAGGCATATCCAAATGGAATACCTTTGTCGTTATCGGGAAAAGAGAATTGAATTAGTTCATAGTTGATGGTTCATAGTTCATAGCCGGAAGCTTAGTAAAACAGTCGCATTTATTTTTACTATGAACCATCAACTATGAACCATGAACTTCTTCCACAAGAAACCCCATCGTATCCACATTATCGGCATAATCCCATAAAGCGGGCTGCTGGCTCATGCCGAAATCAACTACCTGGTTGTTTACTTTTAACGGCGCTGCACTAACAATACATTGAATGTTATCGCTTTGCTGGTTTAAGGCATCTTGAGCCAATTGCAGGTTATCGTAATATTCATAAAACAAAACGGCTAATGGTGAGGATAATGACGGGTTTTCTTTTAACAAAAGGAAGTTATTATCTAAATGCTGCTCATTACCTACCAAATAAATAGACCGGTTGTAACCATAATTATTATTGTATTTATTGTGGTGGATGATAGGCTGGTAAACCTCAATCGACTCAAAAAAGAAATTAAAATTATAGCCTTTCGGCACCAGCAACTTTGATACGTTGCGACACCCGAGGCCGAAATAATCGAAAATATCATGCCCAAGTTTATATAGTTGCTCTGCGGTTTCATTGCCGGTCAGCAAGGCCACGCTGTTACGGTTTTTCCGGATAACGTTTGGCACTTTACCAAAGTAATAATCAAAATAACGCGATGTGTTGTTACTGCCGGTTGCTATTACAGCATCGAAATTTTCAAGCCTTTCAACAAAGCTATACTGTTCGCGAAATGCAGGTTCAATATTAACCAGCATTTGTAAAATGTGTTTGATGAGCCTGGAATCTTGCGACGAAGATTTTATGAGTGCGAGATTCCCGCTTACAAGCACACATAACACATCATGAAAACCAACCATAGGGATGTTCCCCGCTAATATGAGGCCGACCTTTTTAGCCGGTTTGTTTTTATCAAGGTTATAGCTGTTAAGCCATTTGGTTAAATTATCATGATTTAGCATTTTCCCGATAGCTGTTACAGCTTCCAGTACACTCTCAGAGGTGAACCACGCATTATATTGTTTTTCGCTGTTTATCAGGATTGATAGCTCTTCATTTGGATCAGTTAATTGCCTTCCCAGTTCTGAAAAGACTTCGATTAGCTTTGTTTTATGAAATTTTGACATATATATGGTAAGGATTGAACCCCTTAAAATCTTTTTTTGTTATATTTGTATGTTTGTTAATTACAGGCAAAGTTAATTGAGATTATAAGATATAAAGAACTATGGCGATTAAAATCACCGATGAATGTATAAATTGCGGAGCTTGTGAACCCGAATGCCCTAATAATGCTATTTATGATGCCGGCGCCGCATGGCGTTTTTCAGACGGAACGGGATTAAAAGGTGTTATTGATTTTGGCGATGGTAATACATTAAGCGCTGAAGAAACACAGGCTGCGTTATCTGATGATATCTATTATATTGTTCCTGATAAGTGTACTGAATGTGTAGGCTTTCATGATGAGCCTCAATGTGCTGCGGTTTGCCCGGTAGATTGCTGTGTTGATGATGAAGACATCCGTGAGACTAAAGAGGAACTATTGGCTAAAAAGGAATGGCTTCATATGGGCGAGTAATAAGTTTGTTACAAACCGAAAAGGGGATGGTATACTAATACTTTCCCCTTTTTTTGTAGGTTGAAACATTAAACCTCCCAATTCGTTAAAGGCCTATATCAAAATGGAATACGGTATCTGTAATCTTTCTGTTATCCCGCTAAGGGCCGAAGCTAACGATAGGAGTGAGCAGGTGTCGCAGGTTTTATTCGGTGAAATATTTGAAATTACCGAGTGGAAAGATAACTGGGTTAAAATTATAACGTCGTTTGATAATTATTCTGGCTGGATAGGGCGGTTGCAGTTTAATATGCTTGGGCACCTTGCCTACAAAAGAATTAAGCAAATGCCGCCTCCAATAACACATCGCGCTGTAACACAGGCCTGGAAAATCACCAATAACAGTATATTGTACCTGCCAATGGGCAGTGCACTTTCTTTTTTAGAAGGCACAACCTGCCGGATAGGTGATGAAAAGTTTGAAATAATAGGTGAAATTGGCGAAACGGAAAATATAGCAGTTACCGCTACCTCTTTTTTAAATGCACCTTATTTATGGGGTGGGCGTACCCATTTTGGAATTGATTGCTCAGGCTTTACACAGGCAGTACTCAGGTCGCAGGGGGTAAATTTATTCCGCGATGCCAGTATGCAGTTTGAGCAGGGATATTGTATAGATACTTTGCACGATGCCCAGTTGGGTGATCTTGCCTTTTTTGAGAATGCCGAAAAGAAAATAGTGCATGTTGGTATAATGCTAAATAACGAGCGGATCATTCATGCTTCCGGCAAGGTTAAGATAGATAGTATTGATGAAAAGGGTATTTACTCTGAAGATCAAAGGCGACATACCCATAAGCTAACTGTCGTTAAAAGGGTTTTCTAGCTGTCAAAATTAATATCCCAGACAATTATCTTTTTATCATCACTAACAGACAGCAGTTGATTGCCATTCCATGCAAGCTTGTTTATTGATAACTGGTGGCCTGCATATCCTTTTTCACGGCTGATAATTTTGTACAATTTAAAATCATCAGCTCCCCAGATCTTAATGCTTTTATCCATGCTGCCTGTTGCAAAGCAGGGAAGAGAGGGGTGGAAAACAATGCTGTTTACCGCAAATAAGTGAGCCGGAATATTTTTAAAAAGACTGTAGGAGGCAGTGTCCCATACTTTTACTTGTGCATCGCGCCCGCCTGATACCAGGAAATTACCATCAGGAGCATATTGCAGTGAGAAAACCGACATGGTATGACCGTGCAATGTTTTACGCAAGGTATAATCTTCCACATCATAAATATGGATCTGGTTATTTCTGCAGCCAAAGGCAACCTGCTTTTCATCAGGCGATATGCTGATGCATCTTATCGTATCATCCGAAACTTTAATGGTGTGTAACAGCTCTAATGTTTTAAGGCTCCAGATTGACACAGTTCCGTCCTCCGAAGCAATCAATAGTTCCTGCTTATGATTAACGGATTTAATATCAAATATGGGTTTTTGATGATGTTTCAGCGGCGTAAGTAATTGCTGCTTTATAAAATCGAATACCAAAACATCACCGTTACGCAAACCGGTAAACAAAAGCGGGAAATTAACAGGCCCATGAATTGCATATATAGAAGCTGCAACCGGGAACATCACTTTTATAAAAGTATTATCCTTCAGGCTCCATTCCACTAATCCCTTATCGTTACCCCCGGTAAACAAAATTCCCGGCTTTTGCGAAAGCTCAAGTGTAAATATGGGGTTACCATGCCCTGTTAGTTCAGCTGTTTTTTCTACAGTCATATTTTTAGTTCATGGTTGATGGTTCATAGTTCATAGCCACTGCAAATTTCGGCTATGAACTATGATCTATCAACTACTTATGTCTTCCCTCTAAATTCTTAGCTATCTGCTCCAGGCTTAAACCCTTTTCGCGGAGCAAAACAAGCAGGTGAAAAACAAGGTCGGATGATTCGTTTATCAAATCTGTTTCAGTTTCAGCTAAAGCCGCTATAACTGTTTCAACACCTTCTTCCCCAACTTTTTGTGCTATTTTATTTAAGCCTTTTGTACGGAGCTTATTTATATACGAGCCTTCCTGCGGGTTTTCATACCTGTCGGCAACTATGGCTTCTAATTGCAATATAAAGTTCTGGTTGTATTCAGTTTTAAAGCAGCTGCGCGAGCCGGTGTGACAGGTTGGGCCATCGGCTTTTACCTTTATAAGCAGGGTATCGTTATCGCAATCAAGATCTATGCTTTTTACATGCAGAAAATTATTGCTGGTTTCGCCTTTTGTCCAAAGCCTGTTTTTTGAGCGGGAAAAGAAAGTTACTATATTTTCCTGTACGGTCTTGTCGTAAGCTTCCTGGTTCATATAACCCAGCATCAGCACCTCACCGCTTTTCGCGGCGGTGGTAACGCAGGCAATCAGCCCATCCCGGTCAAACTTGGGGGCGAGTTCTTTCCCCTCCTCCACTTGCTCAATCGACACCCGTTTTTTAAATTCTGTCATAGGTGCTAAATAGCACCTATTTTGATTGCGTTCAAGCGCCACTTAGCTGCTGCGCAGCGGCTAACGGCCTCAATGGCCTTGCCCTCGCTACGCTCGGAGTCGCTCTTTCACCAGATGAATGTACAGGGAGCCGTCAGCGTGCGGCATCCCGCACTGCTCCATCTGCAGCGAAGCTGCAGGGGAGCAAAATAAAGAATCTCCCAATAAAAAAGGCCGGCCCCAAATTTTGGCCGGCCTTTTAAATATTCTAGTAAAAACTAGTGTGCAGATGGCTGCGCAGCTTCAGCAGCGGCAGCA
>JAQBOS010000077.1 GCA_028287925.1 Mucilaginibacter sp.
AATTCCACATAATAATTATTAGTTTGGCTGCTTAATTTAATTCTCCTGATGACTACCGCCCGTTCAAGCGTCTACGCTTGAATGCTAAAAATTTAAGCGTCCACGCTTAAATCAAAAATGCGTTTTATCTTTTTTGACAATAAATTCCCATATATTTATTTCATGTCACGTAATGCCTCAACTGACGAACTTTACTTCGTCACTTTAACCGTAACCGATTGGATAGATGTTTTTACCCGGCGGCAGTATAATGACTTTATCATTGAAAATCTGGCATGGAATCAAAAGCATAGAAAACTTAATATTTATGCCTATGTGATAATGACAAACCACATTCACATGATTGCAAATGTAACGGATGGTTCACTTGGGGATGTATTGGGACAATTTAAAACCTATACATCCAAAGAGCTTTTTAAAATGATAGCCAATAATAATCAGGAAAGCAGGCGCGACTGGATGATAAAGGCGTTTGAGCGGGCTGGGAAATATAACCCCTTAAATACCAATCATCAATTTTGGCAGAATGGTAATTATCCGGTGCTGCTATATTCACCTGCAGTTATTGATCAAAAAATAGACTACATACATGAAAATCCGGTTAGAGCTGGTTTTGTAGGTTCAGCCCATGAGTTTTGGTATAGCAGCGCTAATCATGAAAGTCCCTTAAAAATTATTCAATAGTACTAGGCTTAACGGCATTTAATCGTGAGCGTGGACGATCACAATTATTATCATTCAAGCGTGGACGCTTGAACGGGCGGTTACTTTTTTTCTTGGGGGAAACCGCATAGACATTATTAAAACATGATCCCTGGCAATATAACATTGAATTAAAAATTCGTTAAATGGGCCCTCATTCCAAAAGCAAAGAAGAAAATATCATTTTTGCCAAATAAAATTCTGTTTACTCCATTAATTTTCAAAAAAATAAAATTTTCTATTGACAATTCCATTTTTACATGTACATTTACATCGCAAACAAAAACAAATGAAATTTAACAGCGCATATTTTTATGGTTACTACTTTTACTTTACCAGTAAGAGCCGGGACTAATATGCACTAACAAACATATAAGAAACTGAAAAGTCCCGGCCAAAAACCGGGACTTTTTGCTTTAAAGGGATTTAGGAACAACATTAATGAAAAACGAAAATCTGAGAGTTGCAATACAGGGGATCCGCGCTTCTTTTCACGAAGAAGCCGCATTGAAATATTTTGGAGAAAATATCCAGACCATTGAATGCAATTCTTTTAAGCAAACATTCGAGGCTTTAAAAGACAAAAATGCCGATTATGTGGTGATGGCTATCGAAAATAGCATTGCCGGCAGCATTTTGCCTAACTACTCGCTGTTGTTGAGCTATGCTTTCCCTGTGGTTGGTGAAATTTACCTGCCTATCCAGCTGCATTTAATGGCGCTGCCGGGCGTAAAGTTTGAGGATGTTAAAAATGTAACCTCGCACCCTATCGCTATCCGCCAGTGTGTTGACTTTTTTGATGAATACCCGCACTTAAATATTATTGAAAGCAACGATACTGCTGCATGCGCCAAACGCATCCGCGATGAGCAGCTGACAGATACCGTTGCCATTGCCAACACCCTGGCTGCAAGGCTTTACGGATTGGATGTTTTAGAACGCAGGATAGAATCGAATAAAAAGAACTTTACCCGCTTTTTGATCCTTACCCATCACGAAAACGTAACAAAAACACATCCAAACAAGGCTTCGCTGTGTTTCCAGGTGAGTAATAAGGTGGGCGCGCTGGCAAAAGTGCTTAACATCTTCGCAGAGCAAAGCCTCAACATGAGCAAGATCCAAAGCATGCCTATCTTAGGCAAGCGTAACGAATATAATTTTTATGTAGATGTTGAATGGGATGATGCCAAACATTATGATACAGCTATCCGGCAGATCCTGAAATACACGCAAAACTTCAACATCCTGGGCGAATATGAAAGGCATGATGAAGAAAATGAAAAATTGCCAAAAACAGTGAAGAATATAAAAGTGCCGAGGACTTATATAAATATGAAGAAGATGGGATGAGGGGGAAGTCGGAAAAGTCCGGAAGTCGGAAAGTCCGAAAGAGAGAAAAGAAGTAGGAAGTCTGCGGTCAGAATTCTGAAATAGCATATAAAACAGCCAAAAACAATTAAAATAAATAAATTATTCTTCCGGACTTTCGGACTTTACCGACTTTCGGACTAACAAAAAAAATCATGAAACTGAATTTAAACATACAACCATTAAGCTCATGGATTAAAACAGGCAGCGAGCCTTTATTAATTGCGGGCCCCTGCAGTGCCGAAACCGAAGACCAGTTAGTAGCCACAGCGCATTTATTAGCAAAAACCGGCAGAGTATCAGCTTTACGTGCCGGCATTTGGAAGCCACGCACCCGTCCGGGAGAGTTTGAAGGGATCGGCAGCATTGGTTTGGAATGGCTTAAACGCGCTAAAGAAGAAACCGGCTTACCTACCGCAGTTGAAGTTGCTACCGCTAAACACGTTGAGGAAGCTTTAAAGGCAGGTGTTGATATTTTATGGGTTGGCGCACGTTCAACCGTAAACCCTTTTACCGTACAGGAAATTGCTGATGCTTTGCGTGGTGTTGATGTACCGGTGATGGTTAAAAACCCGGTAAATCCCGATCTTTCATTATGGGTTGGCGCTTTGGAGCGGATCAACAATGCAGGGATCACTAAGCTTGCCGCTATTCACCGTGGGTTTTCATCGCACGAAAAAAGCGCTTTCCGTAACGAGCCAATGTGGGATCTTGCTATCGGCCTTAAAACATTAGCTCCTGAATTGCCTTTGATCAACGATCCAAGCCACATTACCGGCAACCGCGACCTGATAGGTTATATCTCTCAAAAAGCGCTTGACCTGGATATGCAGGGATTGATGATAGAATCACACATTGACCCAAGCGTTGCCTGGACAGATGCTAAACAACAGGTTACCCCGGATGCTTTGGTTGAGATCATTAAACACTTAACAT
>JAQBOS010000217.1 GCA_028287925.1 Mucilaginibacter sp.
CTGTCAAGACGACAAAAGCGATACCAGGGTAAAAGCCCTTTTTTAAGAAATTTGAAGAGGACTTTTTGTTGTTAATTACTTGTAGTTTGGCAATTCCTGAATTTTTATTAAATAGTTTCCGGGAGAAACTTTACCTGCATTTTACTTTAAAGTAATCTCCTCATTCTCCAAAAAATCGTACTTTTAAAGCATCTTACCAGGTTATGCTGCTGGCGGCGGTAAACTATAAATAATTAGGTGCATGAATACCATTCACAATAAAGATCTTGGAACAAAACAAAAGGCGCTTGCCATTAATCTTGACCCTGAAATTTATGGCTCATTCGCCGAAATTGGCGCAGGACAGGATGTAGCTGCCAATTTTTTCAAAGCAGGGGCATCATCGGGCACCATCGCCAAAACAATGTCGGCCTATGACATGACCTTTTCTGATGCTATCTACGGTGCGCAACAATTGCGCCGTTATGTAAGTGAGCCCCGTTTAATATCAATGCTTGATCATGAGTATGGGCTATTGATTGAACGCCTGGCCGAGCAGCGTGGTAATACAACAACTTTCTTTGCTTTTTCCGGTACATTTTCAGCACTCAACTATTACAAAACAAATGAGGGGCATGGCTGGATGGGGGTGCGTTTTCAATTAGAGCCCAATGGCGTGCTTCATGATGTTGTAATCCATGTTAAATTGCTGGATAACGATAATAATTTACAGCAACAAGCTGTGGGGATTTTAGGCGTAAACCTGATCTATGCTTGCTTTTATTATCACGAAACGCCACCAGTCTTTTTGATTTCGTTAATGGATAATTTATCTAAAGACCGGATTCAAATAGACATGATCCGTTTTGAAGGGCCTAATTTTGATAAGGTGGATAACCGGCTGATGAGCTTGCACCTGGTAAAATATGGATTTTCAGATGTGGCTGTATTTGGTCCTGACGGTAAAAATCAGCAGCCTTCCGAAGTATTATATAAAAAACATATCGTGGTCATCCGCGGGCGTTTTCGCCCTATTATCAATGTGCATTTAGATATGCTAAGCACAGGGGTTAAGCAATTTATGCAAGAGCCTGATGTTGACAAAACAAATGTTATGGTGGTTACGGAGCTTACCCTGCAATCGTTAAAAGAAAGGAACGCCGACCAAACCGCCGAAATTGATGAGAAAGATTTTCTTGACCGGGTGGATATTCTTTGTTCGCTTGGGCAAACGGTATTGATCTCTAATTTTCATGAATATTATAAACTGGTGGCCTATCTGTCAAAAATCACTAAATTAAAGCTGGGGGTGGTTTTAGGCTTTCCAAACCTGGAGTATATTTTCTCTGAAGAGCATTACAAGGATCTTCCAGGCGGCATTCTGGAGTCGTTCGCTACGTTGTTTAGCCGCAAAGTAAAGCTGTTTATTTATCCTACTTTGCGCGACGGGGTGATCTGGAATTGCCTTAGGTTTCATCCACCGGCGCACCTTATAGATCTGTATCGGTACCTGATAGCTAATAATAAAATAGAAGACATCAGCCATTATAACGAGAATAACCTTCATGTGCAAACAGACAAAGTGCTGCAGCTCATAAAACAAGGAGCAGATGGGTGGGAAGAATACGTACCAGCTGAGGTGGCCACTATGATAAAAGACAGGTGTCTGTTTGGATATTCCTGTGAGATTGATCCTGCGAAGGAAGATATAACCAAAACCGGCGGTGACATTGATACCGTATTAGATACTGCTTAAAAAGCTTAAATCATAAAATAAGTTGCTTGTTTCATTTATTTATCACGCTTTCAATTATAGTGGAAAACAAGATCATAAATTTAGCATCATCTTATAATAGTGAGACTACCCGATAATACCTGGTTATAAAGTTTGGTATCAATCACATAATAATAGACGCCTACAGGTAATTGTTTGCCATTAAATATGCCATCCCAGGGCTTATCATATCCTACAGAATGGAATACTTTTTGGCCATACCTTGTAAAAATATCAACAGTTGCATCTGTGTAGGCAATTAACCCCCGGATATTCCACAGATCATTAATACCGTCTGCATTGGGGGTAAAAGTATTAGGAACAATAACTTCAGGAGATACTTTGATCATTACAGAATCTTTACCAATGCATCCGCGGATATCAGTAACATACAATGTATAGGTACGGTCAACAACGCCGGTTATCACCGGATTTTTTACAGTATTGTCATTTATATCCAGGTTAGGCATCCATAAATACTTTACATTTTCATCGCTTACCGATGGTTTTAATGTTATAGTACGGTTTCTTAAAACATACCTTGTACCGCCTGCATTTACAGTTGGAGGTGGGGTAAAAGTTACTTTCATCGTATCCCTTGATATATTACAAGGCCCTCCATTAACTGCAAGTAATATTAAATTGACCGATCCGGCGGTAACATCGGCCGCGCTTGGCATATACACAGCATTTAATTGGCTTGCCGATGGACTGAATGTTCCTGTTCCGGTTGTGCTCCATAGTCCGCCACCCGCTATAAGTATTTTACCGTTCAGGTTAACAGTATTGGTTTGTGAGCATACGTCCTGATCGGGCCCGGCATCTACAGCGGGTAATGGCCCGAAAGATACAGTCACATCGTCTGTTGAAATTGTACAATCGTCATCACTTGTAGAAGTCAGCGTAAAAACAACTTTACCAGCCGCTTTATCCTGCGCTGTTGGAAAATATCGCGCGTGCATGTCTGTTATAGATGGCGAAAACGTTCCTAAGCCTTGCGTTGTCCAGATCCCGGTTGATGTTCCGCCTGTAACATTCCCGTTAAGCAATATGTCCGGACTGGAAACACAAACAAGCTGATCCGGGCCTGCATCAGCATGTGGAGGCTCTCTCACATCTACAGCAGCCGTAGCAGCAGGGCTTGAACAGCCGTTAATTGTAACAAATAAACTATAAGTACCCAAATTAGCCAGGGTAACATTGGTAATATCAGGGTTTTGCATTGGCGATGTAAATCCGTTAGGCCCGGTCCATAAATAAGTTGCATTGGCAACATTAGGGGTACGCAATTTTATTGTGCTGCCTATACATATGGGCGAATTGCTGTTTGCCACTGGTATTGCGGGTTGAGGATTAACAATTACAACATAAAAAAATGCAGGCCCGGGGCAACTATTAGCAATAGGAGTAATAATATAAACTACATGTGTAGCTGTAGTGCCGGTATTTATTAAAGTTTCATTAATTGTTGAAGATGTTTGATTGGTTACCGCAGAATTACTAATATTGGGTACTGCTGCACGGCTCCATATATAGGTGGTTGATGGTAAATTTGACGTTATGGCATAGTTTTGAGGCACACTACTACAAACTATTCCGTTTGGGGAACTGGTTATATGTACTGGTGGGTTAACTGTAATAACCAGGTTAAACGGGATGCCGGTACAGGTGCTGCTTTGGGAAGTGATAACATAAGTTACATTAATAGGAGCATTGGTACTGTTAAATAAAGTTTCCCTTATGATTCCTGTGGTTTGCCCGGAAACGGATGTGTTATCAATTCCTGCAACCGCTGCTCTGCTCCATTCAAAATTTGCTGGTGTATTAAATTTAATTTCATAATTAGCCGTTGTTCCGTTACAAATTATGGCCGTTGGATCGCTTATAACTTTTGGGGTTGAATATACTGTAACCGTATAATTAAATGGAGTGCCGGAACAATTATTATT
>JAQBOS010000093.1 GCA_028287925.1 Mucilaginibacter sp.
TAAATTATTTATACTTTTTGCTACAACGCCAACCTGTTCCTGTGCTTCTTTCCAGTTGCGCTGTTCAATGGCTTCGCGGATGCCGGGCAGCGTTTTCACGCCGTAGCCGGTATAAAAGCCGGGTGCATAAATAGTATGCCTGTACCATGGGCGGCGGGGTAAGCCGTCCGCAGATAGTAACTGCTGCTCGGCATGATACAATAGTTTGTTCAGTTTATCATTATTTCCGTTGCTTTGTGATGCAGCCGTCCAGCTTGTTGCCAGTTTATCGGCAACTTTTTTAAGGGTATCAACTGCCGTTTTTAAAGCAGTAAAATCAAGTTTAGGCACACTGTCTTTTGCAATCGGAAGCTGCTCATGTTTCTTTGGGTCTGCAGCTAAGGCAAAGTCGTTTGCTTTTATCAGCTGGTTATCCATTGCAGTGGTCTCGCGCATTTTATCAACCAGTTCATTTAACTCGGTAACATATTTATTAATGGTGGTTTGCAGGTTGCGGAAATCAAAAGGAAGCAATTCGGCATCAGCCATGCGCAAAACGGCATGCCCGGCAGTTTGTGCTAAAGCAACCCCATATTTAAATGATGAATCTTTAAACCGGCGATAATCATCATATGAATCATAAATTGAATGATACTCGCCACCGCCATCTTCTCCGCCAAAACCCAGATCTAATGTTGGGATGCCCAGGTGCTGTAAAAATGAGGAGTAGTCAGACCCCGAACCCAATGATTCCAATTTGCCACCCTTTCGGTCTAATATTTCTTTTTTATCTTTTACTGATGATGCACTAATTAATTCGTGCGCTTTTTTACGATCGAACACGCTTGCGTTGGTTTGCGGATCAATTACATTTTGGGTTATCTCGTCCATAAAAGGTTCCAAAGCCTGTGAGCCACCTGCCCCTAAAAAGCCGCGCCCATTACCATCTGAGTTGATATAAACAACCGCTTTTTCCTGCAGTTCCTTATCATGCCCTTCGGCAAACTCTGTTGAGCCAAGCAAGCCCGGCTCCTCGCCATCCCATGAGCAATAAATTATGCTGCGTTTCGGTTTCCATCCGCTTTTTAGCAGGTCGCCAAGTGCTTTAGCCTCATCAAGCATGGCTGATTGACCACTTATAGGGTCTCCGGCGCCATTTACCCAGGCATCATGGTGGTTGCCACGCATTACCCATTCATCAGGCCATTTGGTGCCTTTTATTTTTGCTATAACATCATAAGCAGGCACCATGTCCCAGTTAAACTCCATCTTTAAATGCACCATTGCCTTTCCCGGGCCAACATGATAAGTGATAGGCAAGCCACCCTGCCAATCATGCGGGGCTACAGCGCCATCTAATGCGGCCAGCAATGGCTGGGCATCGTGATAGCTGATAGGCAACACCGGGATCTTCAATATGGTTGGGGCATCTTTTCTATCTAAGCGTTTAGCATCCTTAGCAGCGCCAACGCCGGGTGTGAGCGGATCGCCGGGATAGATGACCATATCCATCACCGAGCCGCGCTGAACACCGTATTCGTTCTTATATGCGCCTTTAGGGTACACGTCTCCGGCAGTATAACCATCATCCTTGGGGTCTGAGTAAATGATACAGCCCACAGCACCATGTTCATATGCTACTTTAGGCTTTATTCCGCGCCATGAACGACCGTACTTGGCTATCACAATTTTACCTTTAACATCAATGCCCAGCTTGGCAAGCGTTTCGTAATCATCAGGCAAGCCATAATTTACAAAAACCAGTTGCGCGGTTACATCGCCATCTGCGCTCCAGGCATTATAAGTTGGCAGTTGATTAGCCTGGTTTGATGTTGCATCTTCGGCTAGTGCGGGTTCCTTTAAAAGTGCCGTGTATTTTGTTGGGCCGGTAAGCTCCAGCGCCCTTGTTTTTGGGGTAGGATAAAGCACTGTGTAAGTTTCTATATGCGCATCCAGCCCATAGCTTTTATACTTCTGCAGGATCTTTTCTGCCACAGCCTTGCTCCCCGGCGAACCTAAATTATGAGGAAACCCGGCAAGCTCTTTAATGGTTTCACCAATTCGTGGAGCACTTAATGAGGCATCAAAAGCCTGTTCAGTTTGCAGTTCTTTAGCTGCCGAAGCTGCTGAAAAACCGCTGATAGTCTTTTGCTGGGCACTTGCTGCTGCAGCTATGGCAATAAAGGTAAGGGTAAGGATTTTTTTCATATTTACGGGGTTGAGCGTGATTGTGTGAAAATAAGGAATTTGGGGTGGATGTGCAAATGATGCAGATATGCAAGTAGTTCATTACAAAAAAACCGACAGTACAATTCAATATGATATATTTTTCGATCGGGAAACGAGGCACATCTTTTATCATCAATTAAAAAAATATATTTGTTGTAACACATTGCAGTTTAGTCGCATCATATATTTACCAGCCCAACATATCATGAGCCTCACAAAAAAGCATCTTTTTACTTGTTTAATATTAGTTTGTGCTGTGGCGCGGATGTCTGCACAAAGTTTACCTGATTCTACCACAAAAAAAATCGACGCTTTGTTTAAATGGTGGGATAATAAAGGCAGTCCCGGGTACGCCGTGGGTATTGTAAGGAATGATTCGCTCGTTTTTTCAAAGGGATTCGGGATGGCTAATCTTGAATATAATATCCCTATTACCCCCGAAACCATTTTCCACATGGCTTCTGTATCCAAACAGTTTACGGCTTTTTCAATTGTGCTGCTGGCCAGGCAGGGAAAGTTAAACCTTGATGATGATATTCACAAATACCTTCCCTGGTTCCCGGACCTTAAGGTAAAGATCACAGTGAGGAATCTTTTAAATCATACCAGCGGCATCCGCGACCAATGGCAACTGCTTGCTATAGCCGGCACCAGGTTAGATGATGTGATTACACAGGATCAAATAATAAAAATATTAGGTAAACAGCAGGCGCTGAACTTTAAACCGGGCGAAGAATACAGCTATTCAAACAGCGGGTTTACCATGCTTGCCGAAATTGTACGCGCTGTTAGCGGTAAAAGCCTGCGAAAATTTACAGACTCAGCCATTTTTAAGCCGCTGGGGATGAAAAACACGCACTTTCATGATGATTATACCGAAATAGTACCCAACCGCTCTTACTCTTATGGGCGTAAGGACAAAACACATTTTGAAAATAGTATCCTCAGCTATTCAGTTGCGGGCGCTACCAGCTTGTTTACCAATGTTGATGATATGAGCAAATGGGTAATGAATTTTTATGATCATAAAGTAGGCGATCAGCAGGATATTGAACAATTAACACAAAAAGGCAAACTGAATAACGGAAAGGAAATAAATTATGCTTTAGGCATTTCTGTTGATGATTACAAAGGGCATAAAATGTACTCACACAATGGCGCCGATGCAGGTTACCGCACCGCTATTAATGTTTTCCCTGACCTGAAAATGGGCGTTATAGTTTTTAGTAATCTTGGGGATACTGATCCATATGGCAAGGCTGCACAATTAAGCAACATTTTTATTAAGGACCTTTCGCCCAAAAAAACCATGCCAAAACCTGCAGTTACCGATAGCACAAGGGCCATCTTCAACGATACTTTGGCTATCAAAAAGTTTATGGGAAATTATATCGCAGATGATGGCACCCGTTTTGGCTTCGGGCTAAAAAATAAAAAACTTTACCTGCAAGAGAACGAGCATCGCAACCAGTTAGTTAAAGGGACAAAAGACACTAACTGGGTTGAAGTGAAATTTATTTTCACGGTAAAAAGCCCAAAAGAAACAATAGTTGATGAATATTGGGCCGATAACCACCGCCAGCTTGTAAAATACAATGCGGATGCAAAACAAACTGACGAACTATTGCAGACTTACACCGGCAACTACTATTGCCCCGAACTGGATTGCAGCTACCGGATTGTTTTAAAGGATCATCATTTACTGCTTACCAATAGCAAATACAATGATACCCCGCTAAACTTATATGGCGACGATCATTTAACCAACGACTTCTGGTGGATGAATAACTTATTGATCCTCAGAAATAATAAAGGTCAAATTAGGGGGTTTGAGGTTAATTCGGGGCGAATAAGGCATTTGCTGTTTAACCGGAACCGGGATTAAGGGGACCGGGATTAAGGGATTAGAAGGATTAATAAATTCGCCCGAGAATTTCGGCAATCCATGGAATCGCTAAAATCCGTTAATCCTGGTTACAAATTCCATCATCGCCGCGCCTGGATCTTCCTGTTTCATAAAGTTTTCACCTATTAAAAAACCGTTGAAGCCTGCTGTTTTTAATTGCTTAATGGTTTCAGGGTTGCTGATAGCGCTTTCCGAGATCTTTAAAAATTCCGACGGAATATGCGGAGCCAGTTTGTAAGATGTTTCAACAGATACCGTAAAATCAACCAGGTTGCGGTTATTTATACCAATGGCATCCAAATTGGGATTAATGCTTCTTTCCAGCTCTTCCAGGTTATGCACTTCTAACAATACATTTAAGCCCAGGTTTTTTGCCAGCGAAGCCAGTGTTTGGATCTCAGCAGGGGTAAGAATAGCTGCAATAAGCAGGATAATATCAGCCCCTAATGATTTAGCTTCAATAACCTGGTACTCATCAATCATAAAATCTTTGCGCAATACCGGGATGGTATTTGCATTGCGTGCAGCAACCAGATCTGCCTTTTTGCCCATAAAAAAATTGCGGTCGGTTAAAACAGATAATGCCGAAGCACCGGCAGCAGCATACCCATTGGTAACGGCCTTAACGCTCAACTTGTCATTGATGATTCCTTTTGAGGGCGATTTACGCTTAAATTCGGCAATAATGCCCGTCCGCTCCGGATCAAGCAAAAAATCTTTAAAAGAATAGCAATCCCGGTGGAAAAAGTCTGATTCTTCCAGTTTTGTATATGAGGTACGGGCCTTGGCAACCTGTACTTCGCGCCTTTTGTTGATGACGATTTTATCTAAAATATTCATTGGCCCCCCCAACCCCCGCCAGCTGGCGGGGGAGTTTTTGATTTTGCAATTTATAAATTATCTTTTTAAACAAGCCCTCCGCTTACTTCTTCCCCAGGGAAATCGCTTTTAGTTTTTATGAAAGTACTGACACTACTTTGTCAGTACTTTTCGCATTTTTAGGGTAGCAAATAAGGCAAAAAGTGCATTATTAATGCAGAAACAAGCTTTTTACACGCTGGGTCGAACTGTTTGCTGTTCCACCCTGTTCACCCTGTTTCACTGTGAACAGGAACGTAAAACTATACTATAATACATAGCTTACATTGGGCACCGGTTTGTGTTTAATCCCCGCGGGCTAAAATGTTAAACGCGATTTCCTTGACTCCTCCCCCTTTAGGGGGCGGGGGCTAGGCCAACCAGTTTTGCATTAACTCTTTCCCATACTCAGTCAATATTGATTCCGGGTGAAACTGTACGCCGCGAACATCATATTGCTTATGGCTTAATGCCATTAATGAGTTATCAGCTTCATCAATTGCAGTAACAGTTAATGAATCAGGCAGGGCATTTCCATCCACCACCCATGAGTGATACCTGCCTACCTTAAAACTTTCTGGTAAGCCTAAAAAGAGTTTCTCCTGTTTATCAGTTACCTTAATAGGTGTGGCAATACCATGCATGGGCTGGCTCAAATTATAAAGCTTACCGCCAAATACCTCGGCTATTGCCTGCTGACCAAGGCATACGCCAAATATACTTTTTGTTGGCGCATATTTTTCAATTACCTCCAGCAGCAACCCGGCCTCGCTTGGGATGCCAGGGCCCGGAGACAGGATAATGCGGTCATAAGCGGCCACATCATCAATATTAAATTTATCGTTCCTCCATACCTCGCATTGCAGGCCGATCTCGTTTACCAAATGCACCAGGTTATAGGTGAATGAATCGTAATTGTCAATTATTAAGATGCCCCCCGGCCCCCTAAAGGGGGAGTGAGCTTGTATATCTATATTGTCTGTCATTTCTTTTATATTAATAAACTTCTGTTCCCCCTTTAGGGGGTTAGGGGGCCTGGCCTAAAGCTCCTCTGCCAATTCTATCGCCTTCCTTAGCGCTGCTATCTTATTATCAACTTCTTTTAGTTCGCTTTCAGCAATTGAGCCGGCAACTATGCCTGCGCCTGCCTGGTAATGCAGGGTGCTGTTTTTGCTCAAAAACGAGCGGATCATAATGGCATGATTAAAATCGCCGTTAAACCCCAAAAAGCCTATTGCCCCACTGTAAAAGCTACGTTTGGTTTTCTCGTTTTCATCGATGATCTCCATGGCGCGGTATTTTGGCGCACCGCTTAATGTTCCTGCGGGATAGGTATCGGCAACCACCTTAAAGGATGATACACCCGGGAGCAGCTTGCCGCTTACATGTGATACCAGGTGGATAAGATGCGAATAATATTGAACTTCCTTAAAAGCCTTAACCGCTACTTCACCGCAATGGCGGCTCAGGTCATTACGGGCCAGGTCAACCAGCATTACGTGCTCGGCAGATTCCTTTGGGTCGTTTTCAAGCTGACGGGCTATTTCAGCATCCTTTTCATCATCGCCGCTGCGCTTAAAGGTGCCGGCTATCGGAAATATGTTGGCCACCCCATTTTTTACAGTGATCTGTGCCTCGGGCGATGAGCCGAAGATCCTGAAATCGCCATAATCAAAATAAAACAAATAAGGCGATGGGTTTATTGATCGCAGTGCTCGGTACACGTTAAATTCATCACCCAAAAACTTTTTAGAAAAGCCACGCGATGGAACAATCTGGAATACATCGCCGCGGTAAATATGCTGCTTCATTTTTTCAACCACTGCCATAAACTCTTCGTTGGTAAGGTTTGATCGTTCTTCATCCTTACTTTCAAAATGATACTCAGGGAAGTTTTTATTGCGGATCAGGTCGGCTAACTTTTCGAGGCCGTTATTTTCAGCTTCACCTTCGGGCTGGTTGTGAAAAATATACAGCTCATTTTTAAAGTGATCAATAGCGATGATATACCTGTATATATGGTATTGCATAACCGGGATCTTGCGGGTGGTATCAGCACTTTGCTTCAATACGATGGTTTCAAAATGCTCCACCGCTTCATGTGTAAAATAGCCGAAGATGCCATTTGATATTATTTTACCCGGGATGGGGTTAGTTTCAAAACTGGCAATAAATTCATTGATCTTGCTGATCAGGTCAAAGCTGCCGGGAGCAAAGTTTTCTACACCACTATCGGGATAGGTTACCCTAAGTGCCCCATCATTTAAAACAAAGCCGCTTATCGGTTCGCAGCAAACATAGCTCATGCTGTTTTCGCGGCTATGATAATCCGAGCTTTCCAGCAGCAGGGAGTTCGGGAAAACATCACGCAGGCGCAGGTAGATGCTAACCGGTGTTGTAGTATCGGCAAGCAGCTTTTTTTGTGTTGTTATAATTTTATATTTCTTCATGTTCTTTAAAAATGCCTTAAAACAAAAAAACCCAGCGAATGAGGTTCGCCGGGTTTCCTATTTAGGTTTACAATTGATTAATCGATCAGATCAAAAATTTAGCCGGCTGCCAAAATTAATTGGTGCCACCAGCTGTTAGTATTGTTGATTTTGATCATTACGGTCACAAATTTATAAAGAAAATTGAATTGGCAAATTTTTTCTGCATTTTTTTATGATCACGAGCCTAAAACAGGCAAATGACCGGCCATTATAGTTGCCACAATTATTAAAAACGCTATGATATAGTATATTGCAACAGTACGGTGTTTGCTCTCGGGCAATATTATCTTTTTTGATTTGCTGTGACCGATTGTTATTAAAACAATGGCAATGATCATCCCTACCCAATGTTCAACGGTAAAATAACGGGTAACTTCATTTTTCATGGTATCACTGTTAAATGCAACAAGTGGACTTATAAAAAATAGTACAATGCCGATTAGCAATTGTGTGTGCGCCGATATAAGGGCAAATAAATTGATCTTACGGTTAAGTGGCGTGTAAGGTTTTTGGCCAAGCCAGCCAAGTAATGATTGTATAATGGCAACCAGTACCAATATAAAAACGATATACCTGAATCCGGAGTGAAGTTCTTTGATTATGAGATAAGCATTCATCGAATAAAAATTTATTCGAATATACGTTTTTAGTATTAAGTCAATAGATAAGTATTAAATCATTACGCAAGCTAAAGACTTTTCACTATAGGCCCGGATTGCCTAATATGTTTCGCTTAAAGGAGGGATAGTATTACGTTCAGGATTTTTCCCTCTTTTTTCTTTTTTCTCCTTTTTTTCTTTGGCGGCAAAAAGGATTTTAATTTTATCCCAAACAGCCATAATAGATTCTTCGGATATAAAGTGCGAGGCTTTTTGCGAGATTAGGCCCACCAAAGATTTTATAAGGAAATTAGAATTTCTGAAAATGGTTTTATTAAGCATGAAAGGCAAAACAAACCTGGATATTAAACCAACAATGTCCTGTTCAAAAAAGCCTTTGGCTTTTTCGCCACCAATGCCCGCTATTTTTGGAAATAATGAATATAAGGTTGAAAGGGTAGCTGAAAAGCTACTAAAACGCATGCCAATTGCCACACTTTGCTCTTGTTCCAATCCCTTTAAACGATAGATCTCGCTCCGCAAATCGTCAATATTTTTTATAGGTGCGTCCATTTTTGTTAGTTTTTGAAAATTTTACTAATAATTGCGTTAACAATTGGTTTTTCCATTTTTTGCTTATATGCTTTTACAACCAACGCAATTATTAAGTAAATAGCGGCAACGCATCCAAATCCAATCCAGGTGGCGCCAAATAAGCTACCCAACAAAAATGCTAAAGTAAAACTAGCGAACATGAATGCCAATACCATGCTTATAAAAACAGCAACATCGGCAATAAGGCCCGCCGCAATTGATGTGCCGCCTTCAATGGCCTGGTACTTTGCCAGCTTAATACGTGTTTCAGCATAATCTCTTAGCTGATCAATAATAGGTGGCGGTGTTGTTGTTTCTTTTTCGGCTTCCATTTTTTTAGTCTATAGTCCATAGCCATAAGTCCGATCCAGACTTACGAAATTTAATTCGGGTTAATTGTTTTTCAAAGGCCTCATTGAGGGCTTTGCCGTTTCAAAACTTCGTAAGTCTTTAGCGCGCCTAAGACTCATGACTTAATTTATGCATGTTCCAGGTCATCCTGGTATTCTTCTTCGGCGCTGCTGATCTTTGATTTAATGTTATCAACAACCTTATCCTTTAGATTAATAAGATTTTCAATTTCGGCCGAAGCCGTTTCTTTAATGGAATCGCCGAGGTTTTTTAATGATTCGGCAAGCTTATCACGTGTTTCAACGCCTTTATCAGGTGCAAATAATATGCCTAGTGCTGCTCCTGCCGCGAGCCCTACCAGCAATGCGACAAATACTTTTGAGTTATCGTTCATATACTATAAATTTTTAAGTTGGATAATTGTTTTGATTATGATTAAATATCTTGCCAAATGTTACCAAAACGGACTTTTTGTCGTTCAATTGCCCGTATTTAGAAATATAGGCAGTTCATGGCTCATAGTTGATGGTTCATAGTAAAAAGTTCATGGCATCACAACCGGAAACCGAAGCTACCATGAACTATGAACCATGAACTTCTCACCCATCCGGCCCCGTCCTTATCCTTTCAAGCCTGTCGGCCGCCATGCGGTTGGTTTCATAAATCTCCAATAATAATAAAAAGTACGATAATAATAATGGACCGAATACCAATCCCAAAATTCCAAACAGCGGAATCCCTATAAAAACCCCGATTATTGATATAATTGGGTGCGTATTACCAACCCGTTTGTTAATGATCATCCTTAATACATTATCAATATTACCGATGAACAGCAAGCCGTAGGCCATTAGTAAAATGCCCTTTAAACTATGGCCGCCTGCTATTAAAATAATACCAGCCGGTATAGTTAAGGTTGGCGCACCCACAACAGGTAAA
>JAQBOS010000104.1 GCA_028287925.1 Mucilaginibacter sp.
AACCCAACCATCACCCCAAAATTCCTCGATTCATACCAGACAGCGCAACTGGTTAATGAAGCGCAGATAAATGATGGGTTGGTGCCAACATTCTCACAAAATGATCTTAACCTTTTTCAAAACGGCAGCGATCCTTACGGGCACCCGAATGTTGACTGGTACAACAAGATCTTTAAAAAATATTCGTACCAGGCAAATACCAATTTAGATATCTCGGGCGGTAATGGTACCGTGAAATACTTTATCTCCGGCGGCGCACTTTCCCAAAACGGTTTGAATCGTGATTTTGAGGATCCTACCGACCAGGTAAACACCAATTACTATTTTAAGCGCTATAACTTCCGTTCGAATTTGGATCTGAAAGCAAATAAAACGCTCGACCTGCGTTTGGATATTACTACCCGTTTTTCGGATATTAACCAGCCGGGAGCTGAAAATGCAATAAACGGGATCTACAATTTTACGCAGGAAACGCCGTTTTCAGCGCCTTTTATAAACCCTAACGGCAGCTTTGCCTATAACTATTCGAAGTTTACACCGAGCGCTTTGCCGACGCTTAACGCCAGGTTGGCTGCTGATGGTTACCAGCATTTCAGGCGTACAGATTTTAATGCCTTATTTGGCGCCGTTCAAAAGCTGGATAATATTACCCAGGGGCTTTCGGTAACTGCCCGTGTGGCTTATGCCAGCACAGACCAATTTTCGAGAGGGGTTAATAACTTTGGCAACTATCCATCGTACCATTACGACCCGGTAACCAATAGCTATTCATTAAAACCTAATGCGCCATACGTGTTCGGCACTTATTTGTATTTTGGCAACACCAACATCTACAATACTAATTTAAACATCCAGTTGTTTTCAAATTACGACCGTTCATTTGGTAAGAACCATTATACCGGTTTGCTTTTGCTGAATCAGCAATCATATACACCTTATGCCGCTGCAGATGGTAATGGTAATCCAACGCTTGGAGCCACTGATGTTGGTGTTCCGCAAAAATTCCGCGGGATCAGCGGTAAGGCTGGTTACGATTATGACGGCAAATATTTAATTGATTTAAACGTGGCTTATAATGGCACTGACCGTTTCTCGGCAGCTCACCGTTATGGCTTTTTCCCGGCGCTCGGTATAGGTTATAACATGGCGAAGGAAAAATTCTTTAAGGATGCATTCCCAACATTCAGCCTGTTTAAAATCAGGGGATCGTTTGGTTTAGTAGGATCGGATGCTGCGCCGGGTAACCGTTATGTTTATACACAAAATTATAACAAAGGCGGCGGGTATACTTTTGGCGAAAGTCAGCAACCCTATACCACCATTTCAGAAGGCTCGCTTGGTAATGACAATGTAGTTTGGGAAAAGAACAGGAAGGCCGATATCGGGATAGATATGAACTTTTTGAATGATAAGCTTTCGGCTACAATCGACGTTTTTCATGACGTAAGATATGATCAGTTGATCACGCCCGGGGGCATCAGCCAGGTATTGGGTGTTGGCTTGCCTGCCATAAATATTGGCCGCGTTCAAAACCAGGGCTTCGACGGACAGATCAGCTATCACAATGCTATTGGTGCAGTTCAGTACAACACCGCGTTTGTGTTCTCCTACGCAAAAAACAAGATCCTTTATGAAAGTGAGGCAACGCCTGCATATCCATGGTTGTTGCATACTGGTCACCCGATAAATCAGCCGTTTGGCTACCATTATCTTGGGTATTATACCGCTGCAGATATTACTGAAATTGCAAATTATAAGGCAGCACACCAGGGTACCAACGCTGGTAACCCAATAGCCATTCCTGATAATGGCTTGCCTGTACAACCCGGCGATTTAAGGTACCAGGATCTGAATGGCGATGGTGTGATCAATGTGTACGATCAGCGCGCTATCGGTAATCCAAATTTGGCAAATACTACGCTTGGTTTGTCGGTCGGTATTAATTACAAAGGATTCAGTATAACAGCGTTGTTCCAGGGAGCGTTCAACTATAGCTTTATATTATCAGGCACAGCAATTGAGCCTTTCCAGAGCCAGTTCCAGCCGATTGATTTAAAGAGATGGACACCGGCTACCGCAGCAACAGCAGAGTTTCCGAGGTTAACATCACTAACCGGAACAGTAAACAGTCCATCGGCGTATCCATCTGATTACTGGTTGATAAACGCTTACTATGTGAGGTTAAAAACGGTTGATATTGGTTATCAATTGCCGACGAGGATGCTGCCCTTCCATATCAGTAACGCCCGGATTTACATGAGCGCTTATAACCTGATAACCTGGGATAATTACAGCAAATACCAGCAGGATCCGGAAATTGCCACTAATACGGTTGGTGATGCTTACATTAATCAACGGGTAGTGAATTTAGGCTTGCAGGTTGGGTTTTAAGTATTAAGCTATCGATTATGTCTGTCCGCCGGCATTGCCCCATTAGGGGCAAAATATTGGTAGAATTGAATAAAAAAGCAAATCCGTGCCGTAGGTCAATGTCATTAAGTTAAGAGAACGTGGTGATAACAAACCACATAGCAATACCCAGTAGCCCCACCTAAATCCTCTCCGGTAAGGAGGACTTGAAAAAAACAAACGTGGGCGAAGCTAAGGTCTCCCCTACCGGGGGAGATTTAGAGGGGGCTACCAGGCTTTTGGGGAGAATCACGTTTGTATTATCCCTTAATTTAATGACAGTGACCTACGGCACGCTAAATAATATATGATGGTTTTTCTACCGATATTTTGCTCCTAAAGGAGCAATTAACGGCGGCTTTTTGGTTTTGCAGGATCTTTAAAATTGAACGTTTTGCAAACAGGGGCTTTACTATAGGCGTGTTAATTTATAGCAATGGTTTAAACCTATCGCTATGGAAAAGCTGCTAATTTCAACACAACATATAAATACCCTAATTTAGAAGTATGTTTCCAACCCTTGCAGACCTTATAAATTATTTGCTGCATACCCACATAGCGCTGCCCATTCAAACCCTCGGGCTTTTTATGGCGCTATCCTTTATTTTCGCCGGCCAGGTTTTCGTATCTGAATTTAGACGTAAAGAAAAGGATGGAAAAATCCATGCGTTTACCAAAAAGATAATCACAGGTAATCCCGCATCTGTATTAGAATTACTTGTTAACGGGGTGCTGGGTTTTTTATTCGGCTTTAAAATAATAGGGGCCGCATTGGCTTACAGGCTGTTTTTGCAGGATCCTAAAACGTTCATAGTTTCAACCTATGGCAATTTAATAACCGGAATAATTTGCGGAATGGCATTTGCCGGCTGGGCCTGGTACAGCCGGCAAAAAGAGCGCCTACCCAAACCTGTTGTAGTTGAGAAAACAGTGCATCCTTATCAGCTGGTGCCTTATCTCATTTTCTGCCTTGGCTTCTGGGGTTTTATTGGCGCAAAGCTTTTTGATACGGTTGAGCACCCTGATAAGTTTAAGTATGATCCGTGGGGCGTGCTTTTTTCTGCAAATGGGTTTTCCTATTACGGGGGATTGATATTTGGTGCGCTTGCCTACCTGTATATCTGCCATAAAAGAGGGATGAAACTGTCGCACCTGGCTGATATTGGTTCGCCGGGAATGATGCTGGCTTATGCAATTGGACGCATAGGTTGCCAGCTCTCAGGTGACGGTGATTGGGGAATCGTAAACGTTAACCCAAAGCCGAATTGGCTGCAATGGCTGCCCGGCTGGATGTGGTCGTTCAAGTTTCCCCATAACGAAATTAACGCCGGAGTACCCATAAAAAACTGCACTGGTAATTTTTGTAATGAGTTGCCGAAAGGCGTTTATCCAACCTCGTTTTATGAAGTTGTGATTTGCATGTTTTTATTTATTTTTATGTGGGCGATAAGGAAGCATATTTTAGCCGCAAGGCTTATGTTTTATATCTACCTGGTTATAGGCGGCCTGGAACGGATCTTTATTGAAACCATCCGCATCAACATAAAATATAGGTTTTTGGGTATTAATTTTAGCCAGGCAGAATGGATCAGCCTGGCAATGGTGACAGGCGGGGTTGCAGGCATCGGATACGTGATCTATCGCAAAATAAAAATGGATGAAAGGATTTTTACATGAATAAAATTAAGGGGTTTGGCTTTATAGTTTTTACGTTTTTTTTGTTGATTGATTTTATGTCATACGGTCAAACCACGGCTAAAAAAAACGATACCACTGATCTTGAACATATAAAATTTACCGTTGGCCCTGCCCCGGAATGGTCCGGCCTGCTAAAGCGGGATTCCGGTTGGTTTGGAGGTGATGGGATCTACACTATTCCATTAAACGGAATAGAAAACAGGCAGGCGGCCGCAAAAGACAAGGTGCTTTTTATTTTTAGCGATAGTATGATAGGCACTATAAGCAATAATACCATGCAGCCGGGATATAAAATGATTCATAACGCTGTGGCTATCTTAAACGGTGCTCAGCCGGTTAAAAATAACATTAGCTTTTACTGGGACAAGGATAGTAAAGGTGACGCTGAATCTGTTTTTTCACCAAAAACTCCCAAAACCGAAAAGACGGATTATTACTGGCTTGGCGATGGCTTTGTAAATCAGGCACTGAGTGGCAATATTTATATTTTCGGCTACCGGGTACGCAACGTTAGCGATGGCGCATTCGGTTTTAAGGAGGTTGGCAATACGCTGATCAAGATCCCGCGGGGCAGTAAGCCGCCTTATGCCGACCAATCGCAAATGGATACACCGTTTTATCTTAATGGCGAGGCAGGAGACAGCGGCTCGTTTGGCGCCGGCGTTTTTGTAAATACGAAAGCTGCGGGTGCGCCTAATGCGGATGGCTATATTTATGTATACGGGGTGCGGGGGATGGCTAAAAAGCTAATGGTAGCCCGGGTATTACCCAGAGACTTTGAGCATTTTGACAAATGGACTTATTACGATGGCGCAAACTGGAGCGGCGACATGAACAAAGTTGCCGATGTTACCAATCATGTATCAAATGAGCTAAGTCTGACTGCCCTGCCGGACGGCCGTTATGCATTGGTTTTCCAGGTAGATGGCATGAGCACAACGGTGGGGATGCGGATAGGGAAAACGCCTTTTGGCCCATTTGGTCCCATTATAAAGTTGTGGGATTGCAAACCCGACCTGGAAGAAAAAACCTATTTGGTATATAATGCCAAAGCACACCCCAGCCTTTCGGAACCGGGCGAATTGCTGATTAGCTATAATATCAACTCTCTTGAATTTATAAAGGACCTCACTAAAAACCCCAATTTGTACAGGCCACGTTTTATCAGGGTGAAATTTCAGTAAATTTTTAAAAAACTTGCTAATGGCAATTTAAAAATATAAGTTTGCTAAATCGATTTATTAAATCTTGTTTATTATGATGGGAAAAAAGTTACTTCTTCTTTTTGGGCTGATGGTGTTTTGCGCTTTCCAGGCAAAGAAACCGGTGAAAGTGGTGTTTTTTGGCGACTCGATAACTGAATATGCCGTGCAGCCTGCGGGCTTTATCACCCTGATGCAGCAACGGCTGAAAACTGAAAATAAAGACAGCCAGTTTGAGCTTGCCGGCGCCGGCATTGGCGGCAATAAGATCTACGATTTGTACTTGCGCTACGAAGATGACGTGTTAACCAAAAACCCGGACATTGTTGTGATATGGGTGGGCGTTAATGATGTTTGGCATAAGCGGCTGTTTGGCACCGGTACCGACTGGGATAAATTCGGAAGATTCTATGGGGCACTCATCAAAAAGCTGCAGGCTAAAAACATTAAGGTGCTGGTTTGCACGCCAGCAAGCGTTGGAGAGAAAACAGATTACAGCAATGAACTGGACGGTGACCTCAACAGATATTCGAACATAATACGTGATGTGGCGAAGCAATATAATTGCGAACTGGTAGACTTCAGGACTATATTTCATGAATATAACCTGAAAAATAATCCACAAAATAAAGACAACGGGATCTTAACCAAAGACGGCGTACACCTTAACGACGAAGGCAATAAGCAAGTTGCCGACTTGTTTTATAAAACATTGATTAAATAACCGGGGGCTTTAGTTGATTGGGAAGGGGGCGGGAGCGCCTCTTTTTCTTTAGTTAACCATCGTCGCCAATTGATAAATACCTTGAAGAAAAACTTATTCACCTGCGCCATTGCCTTATTATGGTCGGCTTGCCTGTTTGCACAGGAAACCAATTTGGTTAAGTATGTAAATACCCGGCAGGGCACCAACTCCAAATACGAATTTTCGTTCGGTAACACCTACCCGGCCACGGCACTGCCATTTGGCATGAATACCTGGACGGCCCAAACCGGCAAAAACGGCGATGGCTGGAAGTACCAGTATTTTGAGCACACCATCCGCGGCTTTCAGCAATCGCATCAATGCAGCTCGTGGGTTAATGATTATGCCGTGTTTTCATTAATGCCTGTAACAGGTAAGTTAACCGTAAACGAGGATGCACGGGCTACATCCTTTAAACACGAAAATGAAATTGCCGAACCCAGCTATTACAAGGTTAAGCTGGATAATAACATCACCACAGAAATGAGCCCGACAGAACGCGGCGCTCATCTTCGTTTTACATTCCCAAAAGGCAAAAGCTCTTATATCATCCTGGATGGCTATACCAAAATGAGTATGGTAAAGATCATCCCGGAAGAAAGAAAAATAATCGGTTATGTAAACAACTGCCGCTGGGCACCGCAGAATTTTAAAAATTACTTTGTCATCATCTTTGATAAATCGTTTACTAACTACGGCACCTGGGAAAATAAAAAGGATCAGCTTGTTGCAAAAAATCTAACCGCAGAGGGCGAGGGAGCAGGCGCTTATCTTCAGTTTAAAGATGGCGAAACGGTATCGGCCAAAGTGGCGTCATCATACATAAGTCCGGACCAGGCTGAGCTAACTTTGCAAACTGAATTAGGCGGCTACAAAACCTTTAATGATACCCATAAGGCAGCGGACGAAGTGTGGAATACTTTGCTTGCCAGGATGCAGGTTGAAGGTGGTACGGAAGATCAAAAGGCTACCTTTTATTCCTGCCTGTATCATGCCAATTTGTTTTCGCACCAGTTTTTTGAATATAACAAGGGGGGTAAGCCCTATTACTATAGTCCGTATGATGGCAAGATCCACGATGGTTATATGTACACCGATAATGGCTTTTGGGACACCTTCAGGGCGCAATTTCCTTTAAATACCATTATTCATCCAAAAATGGAAGGGCAATATTGCCAGGCTTTGCTTGATGCACAGCAACAATGCGGCTGGCTGCCGGCATGGTCGTTCCCGGCGGAGACGGGCGGGATGCTGGGGAACCATTCTATTTCTTTGTTAACTGATGCCTGGATAAAAGGGATCCACACATTCGATCCTAAAAAGGCATTGGAAGCATACTACCACGAAGCCACCAATAAGGGCCCATGGGGCAGCGCCAACGGAAGGCCCGGCTGGAAGGAATATTTTGCGAATGGATATGTTCCCTATACTCCGAAAACGCTCGGGGCCACCGCATGGACGCTTGAATTTGCATACGATGATTTTTGCGGCTACCAGCTGGCTAAAGCAACCGGTAATTCGTTTTATGAAAATGTATTTGGCCGGCAAATGTATAACTACAAAAACCTGTTCGACCCGAAGACACGCTTTATGCGGGCTAAGGATGAGCAGGGAAACTGGATTGAACCATTTGACCCCATGGATTGGGGCGGCCCTTATACCGAGGGTAATGCCTGGCACTGGACCTGGTCGGTTTTCCAGGATGTGCAAGGATTAATAAACCTGATGGGCGGCGACAAAAATTTCACCTCGAAAATTGATTCGGTATTTAGCGAACCTGGCACGATAAAGGTTGGCGGATACGGCACCGTTATTCATGAAATGACGGAGATGGCCGCCTTTAAAATGGGCCAGTATGCACAAGGCAACGAGCCGATCCACCACTTGCTGTACCTGTATAACTACGCGGGCCAACCATGGAAGGCACAGCAGCATTTGCGCGAAGTAATGGGCAAAATGTATAATGCTTCAGAAAACGGTTATCCGGGTGATGAGGATGAAGGACAGATGTCATCATGGTATGTGCTAAGCGCCGCAGGGATCTACAGCGTTTGCCCCGGCACCGATCAGTATGTTATCGGAAGCCCGTTGTTTAAAAAAATCACCATCACCCTTGAAAACGGGAAGAAGTTTATGGTTGAGGCTAATAATAACAGCAGCCGGAATGTATATATCCAGTCGGCTACCTTAAACGGCAAGCCTTATACGCACAACTGGATCAGTCATGCAGCTATTATGAACGGCGGAGTGCTCCATTTTGAAATGGGCGATAAACCGGCGCTTAACAGGGGGCTGGCTGAAGAAGATAAACCATTCTCATTATCAAAAAATAAATAATCATTAAATGATAAGGACGCAGTTTAGGGAATGATACGCCCGTATTGTTGGTTCAGCCTTATAATGATCCGGTTAAATAGGGTTTGACAGGCGCTATATCGAAATTAAATAAAGCAGGTTGTTTATCGTTTTTAAAAAGTTTTCAATTAATTTACCAAACTAATTTAAACTGATATAACAACCGGCTGCATGGAAGCTAAACCCAATTTTACTGAGCGCAAATACGTAATGATCCTGTTATTTGTAACCCTGCTTTTTTTACTTTGGGGGATAGCCATGTCGCTTGGAGATACGCTTAACAAACATTTTCAAAATGTACTTCATATCTCCAAATCACGATCCGCTTATGTACAGCTTTCACTGTTCGGTGCTTACGCGGTGATGGGCATCCCCGCGGGGTTGTTCATGAAAAAGTTTGGTTATAAGAACGGTGTGCTTTTTGGATTGAGTTTGTATGCTATAGGTGCATTTTTGTTTGTGCCGGCATCAAATGCAGCATCATTCGGGTTTTTCAGGTTTGCATTATTTGTACTTGCATGCGGCCTGGCAACGCTGGAGACAGTTGCCCACCCATTCGTAGCCTCATTGGGTGATCAGCGCACAAGCGACCAGCGGATAAACTTCTCGCAATTTTTCAATGGGCTTGGAGGCATAATCGGTCCGCTGGTTGGCGGTTATTTTGTGCTTGCCGAGGGAAATGAACATTCAAACGACCTGGTAGCTGTAAAGAATCTGTATTTAATTATAGGTACGGTAATAGCTGTTATTGCTGTTTTATTCTCGTTTGTAAAAGTCCCAAAGCTTACTGATCCGCACGTGGTGGCTACTGATTCATACGCAGTTGCCGGGGTCGAAAAAATTGAAAAGAAGCTGTTTCAACATAAGCATTTTGTATTTGCAGCTATTGCCCAACTTTTTAACGTTGCGGCACAGGGCGGAACCTGGGCGTATTTTATTAATTACGGGCATGATATTATGGGCCTTTCATCGGCAAAAGCCAGCTACTTTTTTGGCTTAAGCATGTTAATGATGGTGCTTGGCCGTTTAGTAGGCACTTTGTTGATGCGGTATGTAATAGCCCCTAACAAATTGCTGTGGATCTTTGCTGCCTGCAATATCATTATGTGCCTTATTGTTGCACAAAACTTAGGCACAGTATCATTTATAGCACTGATAATGATCAATTTCTTTTTCAGCATTATGTTCCCTACCATATTTAGTTTGGGATTAAAAGATCTCGGGAAATCAACAGAACAAGCCTCATCGTTTATTGTAATGGGCGTGGTAGGCGGGGGGCTGTTCCCATTCCTGATGGGCTGGGTTGCCGACCACAATGTTGCAACAGCTTACTACCTGCCGATTATTTGTTATGTGGTGATATTTTTATTTGGATTTATATATCCGCGCCTTAATAAAAATATAGCATAGCGGTGTGATGTTTTGCGTTTGATAAATCGATTTATTTGTATATATAACGTTAAAATGCTATTGTTGCAAAGCTGTATTAATTGGTATATTACCTTATATTTGATAAATAAGCATACACTGTGAAAAAAAAATTATCCATAGTTAATATCGCCCAAAGCCTAAACGTATCAAAAACTACCGTGTCATTTATCCTGAACGGGCGCGCCCAGGAAAAGCGGATCAGCCCCGAACTGGTTGAGCGGGTTTTAAAATATGTAGAAGAGGTTGGCTATAAACCAAATTCGCTGGCAAAAAGCCTGCGTACCGGTAAATCGAATATAATTGGTTTAATGGTTGAGGATATTTCCAATCCGTTTTTTGCGTCTATTGCCAGGCTTATTGAAGACAGGGCTTATAAAAACGGTTATAAAATAATTTACTGCAGTACCGATAACGATACGCTAAAAACCCGTGAACTGATCAGCATGTTTCGCGACAGGCATGTGGATGGCTATATAATTGCCCCGCCCGAAGGTATTGAGGATGACATCAACTCGTTGTTAAAAGACGGGATGCCGGTAGTGCTTTTTGACAGGCATTTGCCTGATGTAAGTACCGATTTTGTAGAAATAGATAACTTATTCAGCACTTACAACGCAACAAAGCATCTTATTCAACAGGGATACAAGAACATTGCCTTTGTTACATTCGCTTCGGGGCAAACGCAAATGCAGGCACGCTTACAGGGTTATTATAACGCTTTGAACGAAAGCGGGTATAAGCCGGTTGTGCAGGAGATTGTTTTTAACCAAAATGAAGATCTGATCATGGGTCCGCTTACTACCTTTCTCAAAAAGAATAAAAACCTCGACGCTGTTTTTTTTGGCACCAACCATGTGGGTACCTGTGGCCTGAAAGTGATCAACAGCCTTGGCATAAAAGTGCCTTCAGACCTGGCGCTGGTGTCTTTTGATGATTATGATGTGTTTAAGCTTTTTTCACCACCCGTTACCGCTATAGCACAGCCAATTGAAGCAATTGCAGACAGCGTTATAACAGTTTTGCTAAACAGGTTAAATACCTCATCCCAACATATCAGCTCACAATCCATTATCCTGAAGACCGATTTTAATATAAGGGGCTCTTCAAAACCATAACGGTAAACTAATCTGCGGCAGGTGGCTCACCATCAGGGCAAACGCATTAAAATAACTCAAAGGGTATCGCATGCATAAAGAGGTTCCAATAGGAGCCAAAATAGAGTTTTGTCTTGTGTCTTCTATAAACAGGGCGCTCCTCCGGAGCCAATATTTACTGAAACAAAGCGGACATTTGACTCCAGGGGAGTCAAATGTTTATAGAATTAGCTATGAAGTTAGAACGGCTCCATGGGAGCCTCCTAATTGGGTGTGTTATTATTTTAATGCGTTTGCCCTGTAGTTGACTTAATTATTGTAAGCCTTAACCTGTAATTTATAACCTCCACGCAGCAGCTTAGGGTCAATCTCTACTTCGAGCGTTTTAATTTCACCCTGCATTAGGGAAAAATAG
The DNA here is from genome assembly GCA_028287925.1 of Mucilaginibacter sp. Taxonomy (GTDB): domain Bacteria; phylum Bacteroidota; class Bacteroidia; order Sphingobacteriales; family Sphingobacteriaceae; genus Mucilaginibacter. The sequence goes on from JAQBOS010000104.1 coordinate 11,350, forward strand.
CCGTCGTTATATAAAGCCGGCAGCAACTGCGCCCCCATATTATTTAGTAACTGCGCCCTGATTCCAAAAGCCGCTGTAGTTTTGGAGTTATTTACAATAACGTATGTAAGCAATTTATTAACGCCGTTTTTTGCTATAGATATTACCGGCTTGCTTACAGATAAATTGGAACCAACCGCAGTCATTTTATCTAAGGCGGTATAGTCTGAATAAGTATTTCCCATCCAGTAAAAGTTTTCAGATAGCAGCTTGCCCGTAGCATCAAGCAGTTTTAGTTTCAAGAAATGAATCCGGGATAATTGGCGCAGATCAGCGGTTTTTTCAAATACCTTAAAAGCCTCAGTTGCCGATGTGGCGCTAACACTCATTTGTTTTTTGAGCGAGTATCCGGGCACCATCCGGCCATGCATATTGTAAACAGACGCTTCGGCAGTTAGCCCGGGTATGTTGTAAGGCCTGTTGTTAATTATTTTAACAGAATTGGTAGCGGCGTTCCATTGGATATGAACAGGCTCGCAAGCTGTTTTGGCGCCAAAGTATGCGCCTGTAAGGTCGTAATAGTAATCATAAGTTTGCCAGATCATAGATGGGTAAGCCGATTGGCTCATCCAGATCAGCATCCCGGAAGCGTCTTTCCACATGTGGTCGTTCCATGATTCGTACATGGCTTTCATGGTTTCTACATTTTGCATTTGGGCTTTTTTACAAAAATCTGCTAACGAGGTAGCCTTACCATAGCTGTTATTAATGGCATTGATATATTTGACCGGGTCAGAACCGCCGCCCATGGCCCCGTCTGTGCTAAAAAAGTGGCGGGCCCACATATTGGTTTTGCTGTTAACGGCCTCTGCTGTTGGAGCCACCCAGTAATCGGCAGGCATAAATTTTTTAAAACTCTCAATGTTTACAAAGGTAGCTGTACCCAGCTCGCTGCGCATCCCGTATGAATTTTTAGAGAACAGGTAACCGTTATGCGGATCGGTAAAATATGTTTTAGGATCGGTATTACTCCAAAGTCCGCTGCCCGATAAAACCCTGCTGCCGCCATGAATAGAAAAGTTTGGATTAGTTTCCCCTGCGTTCGACCTGGCAAGGTACAACCTGTCTTCCCCGTCGTTATCCTTAATAGCGCTTTTAATTACGTTGCTCAGCGGTCCGTTGGGGTCGCCGCCCGGCACGCCTTCATTAGCGCCGCACCATATTATTACAGACGGATGATCCCTTAGCTTTTTAACTTTTTCTATTGCGTTGCTCTTAAAGATGTCCAGACTATCAATCTGCCCGAAATTATTCAGCCAAAAATCGTCCCAAACCATAATGCCGTATTTATCGCAGTAATTATAAAAGGCTTCATCGGTAACCTCACCGGTCCAGTTCCTGATGATATTAAAGTTCATTTCCTTATGAAACCTGATACGGGTTTCGTAATCTTTACCCCGGGCTTTCAGCATATAATCGCTCATGCCCCAGTTGCCGCCTTTTAATAATACAGGCACATCATTAATATAAACGCGCAGCGGCCCGTTGAGCGAGGTGGTATCGGCAGTAATTTTCCTGATCCCAAATGTTTTGGTAACCACGTCGGACGGTGTTGCACCATTAACCTCAAAACGAACGGTACAAGTATATAAATTTTGCGTTCCATCGGCTTTGCCGCCATAGCCATTTGGCCACCAAAGCTTTGGGTTTTTGATGTGCAATTGCGAAAACTGCGTCCAATCGTAATTTACGGTTTGGCTGCTGTTGGCATTTGATGTAAGCTGCGGACCGGTAACGGTAATATTACCGGGGTTAATGGTGAATTTAACCTTGCCGCTCACTGTTGAAGGTGATGTGTTATTGAGATGTACGTTGACGGTTAAATTTGCCTCGTTTTTACAGGGCATGACGGCGCGGATCCAGGGATCTGTAACAGATACGGGCCCTTTTGCGGTTATGCTAACCGTATCAGTAATGCCGCTGTTTAAACCCGGTACGGCAGGCATCCAGTCCCAACTGCCGCTGCTGATGTAAGTAGGGCTTTCCCAGTTGGCTAAAGGGTGGTGGTGCTCCGGGTCATTACGGGGAGGGGTAACCAGCACTAAAATAACGTTCGCAGCTGTTTTATTCAAAAGGGAAGTAACATCGTACAATCCCCGTTCTACAATACCCTTAATAGTGCCAATATGGTTCCCGTTTAAATAGATCTCGCCGCGTTTATGGATGCCGTTAAAGTTGAGCCAGATCCTTTTCCCGGGTGCGAAGTTTTTAGCAGAAAATTCTGTGCGATACCAGAATGGACGCTCATATTTTGCTTTATCAACCTTATAAATATTCTCAGCGTAATCAGGGTCGCTTTCTTTGCCGGCTTTTACGTAAGCGTAAAATACAGTTCCGGGCACTACCGCATTAATCCAGCCGCTTGTATTTAACCCGGGCGTTGAGAGTTGTTTTATGCTATAAGTGTTTCCTCCCTGGGGGTGCAGTTTCCATTTCAATACTATCGCCTGCGCGTTCGATCCGTTTTGAAGAAGCAATAGACTGATGGTTAGGAGACCAAAAATTCGTTTCATAAAAGCTTATAATGTTTCCGGAAGCAAGGTAAAAAAAATATTTGCTAAAACGATTTACTTAATTTAGATTTACTCAACAATTATAACCTAACAACACAATCATGAAAAAAAAATTACTTGCCTGGATCCTGGTACCGGGCTTGCTTATGGCTATAAGCTGCAGCAAAAAAGAAATTAACGCAGGCACATCCGGCACCGTTAGTCCGTCAACTATTGCGCGGGCTGTTAGTCCGCCGGCATCTTATGCCACTTTTCAAATCACCAATGTATTTAGCGGGAAGCTTTTAGAGGTGCGTGGCGATTCAACTTTGATGCATGGGCAAAGCAACCCTGCCAACGTGCAGCAATATGCCAGTGCCGGTTCAGGCAAGGGTATAGCGGGAAACCAGAAATGGTACCTTATACAGCAAGGCACAGGAACAATTACCAGTACCACACCTTTTAAAATAATGAACGTTGAAAATGGGATGTTCCTTGAAGCGCCGAACGGCACATCGGGCACTACTTTATGGGTTGACCACACCAACGGCTTCCCCTCACAAATATGGAATATACAGGCGGTAAGCGGACAAACCTACTATGTAATTAAAAACTCAAATGGGCTGGTGCTCACTGATCATAGCAGTTCAACAGCCAATGGTGCGCCAATTACGGAAGAGACTGCTGCCAGCAATACAACGCAATACTGGAATTTAAACAGTATAACCGCCGAAGCTTACCGCGACGATGTAGTTGTAAACTTCTTCCACCGGGGCGCTGTGGCTAATACAACTGTAGCTTTTGACCAGGGAAACAGTATCCCGCTTACCAATGGCGCAAACAATGGTAAGATCCTTTGGATAACCCAGGACGCTTATGCCGGCAGCCAGTTGAAGGCAAACGGTTTTTTGGCCTGTCAATTTTTTTCATACCATAATTCGGGGCTTTTGCAGCCATCAATTACCAATTGGACATCAGGTTCAACACCTAACATTACCACTACCAGTAATGCAGGTACCGGTATAAGCCTGTTGGAAATAGTAAAAAGCCCGGGCGATCATAACGCTACCTATACCTGGCCGGGAGCTGGTGTTGAAGTAGGCAGCAACGTATTATTGAACGGGTACGAATCGGCAAATGGCTCAACACCGGCAAACCAGGCATTATATAGTATAGCCGAAAGTACCAGCAGCACTACATGGGGCGCAGTTACCCGCTTAACACCAAACGGCATGTCGGGGCAAACAAAAATGAGCTTCTCTGTTGGTATGATAAAGAAACCGGCAGGCGATACTGTATATGTGTATGGCGCACAAAGCACCTTCTTTAATGCAAACGCTATAACATTGGCAAGGTTCCCTGCAAGCAATCCTTCATCATGGTCATACTGGCGGGGACACAGCTGGGCATCAACTCCCGACACCACCTCTTTATCAGGCGCAATAACTGTTGGCTCCGGGACTTCAACCCAGGCAAATGTTATGGTTTCATATGTTAACGGTAAATATGTAATGATGCAGATGGACCTGGGTTATTTTTGCGATCCATCTTCCCGCGGGATCTACATTTCAACGGCAACAAGTCCGTTTGGGCCGTTTACAGCGCCTACATTGGTGTATACCATCAATGATTTGTACAACGGGCACACAGCCAAATATTATACCCCTATAGTACATGGTGAATTTGTAAATGGCCGCAATGAACTGCTGGTTACTTATTGTTTAAATTATAACGGATCAGGCGGCAGCTGTTCAACCGCAACCTGTTTCAACAACAACCAGGACCCTAATTATTACCAGATTAAGGGCGTACGGATCCCATACTCAATTATTGGCTTGTAATTTAACCGGTGATAATATGTGCTGGATAATTATTGATTAACGAAAAGTTGTAGTAAAAATAAAAGGTAGCCGGATACATTTATATCTGGCTACCTCTGGTAGCTTTTAATGACAGAATCCCGACTTTTTTCTCAGAGATCTGAAACGATTAGTGAATATTTAGGAATTGATGCCTCATGTTTTATTCGCTGATAATCAATAAGTTAGTAGCTGTTATTTTAAAGGTACTATGTCTATAAATGGCAGAGGAATCGAATTGGTTACCTGTCCTGCGGGCCACAAGGGGACCCTCGCAACAGCGACAGCAGCAAGCGTTCCATTTTTGCACACGGAACACGTGGAACGCAGTGAAACATCCTGATTATCAATTGTTTCAATTTTTACAAATTTCAATATGCTGATAATCAGCGCTTCCGGGTTTTGTATTTTTAATTTCGTGAAATGTCTTGATAATCAATTAATTAACTTTCGACAGCAGCAAGCGTTCCATTTTTGCACACGGAACACGTGGAACGCAGTGAAACATCCTGATTATCAATTGTTTCAATTTTTACACATTGCAATGTGTTGATAATCAGTGCTTGCAGGTTTTGCATTTTTAACTTCATGAAACATCTTGATAATCAATTAATTAACTTGAAAAAGAGGAAGTAACCCTTGAATGATTGTACAACTCTGCACACTGGCTACCTAACTGAACAGGAATGGTAATTAGAGGTTTACATGGAAAATAAATCCAATTTCAAGCAGGAAAGCTAATCGAAGGAGTGCTTCACATTATCATGAACCAGAGTCACGTTTTTATAAGAACGCAATAAGAAGTTTATTAAATCACTTACGTTTAACGGGGGCTCATTTGTTTCGATCAAAAGCTTTTGATTGTTATAGCTAATAGTAAGCCTGTAATTCGGGGCATCCATAACTACGTTGCCTTGTTTCCAGGAGAACATTTTTTTTAACTCACTGTGCTGCAAAAAGTAGTTAAGGGTATCCAGTTGGATATTGGATAATTGGCCTTTGAAAGAGCCTGTAAAGGGTTCAGTATTGTTGTTGCCCTCCAAATAGAACTTACCCGTATTATCAATGTCAATTTTCATTATAGGGCAGGTTCCCATGCACCAACCAGCAGTAAACGTCAACCGCTTGAATTTAATGGTTGAATCGATACAGTATTTAAGATTTTTAAATTGGTAAGATGACTTCCTGACAAGCTTCTTCGCTTTGTCATTAACAGGCTTTATTGTGAGTGAACTATCCCCGGCGTGCTGGATAAAAAATTTAAAAAGGTCAATATGTGTTAAAGCAAATTTATCTGCACTTGTGGTATAAGTATCAACCATCATTAATGTATCGTGCGATAATCGGAACCTTTTAAAATCCTCATTACCGTCAAAATTAAATTTAACCTCATCCTGGTAAAAGCTTAAATAGCCCAAGTCATTAGAAATCCATTTGGCAGAGTCGATATGAAACGGTTGAGCGAACGAGAGGCAGGGAATAAGCAAAGCTATTACGACAAGAAATTTATTCATACAGGCGAATTGTAGTGACTAAGGTTTATAAAAGTAAGTAAAGTTTAACATTTGTACCCTTTTATTGAACTTATAATTACTGCCCCTATTTTAAAAATACGGTTTTTGCTTATAATTTATAGGGTAAAATAGCCTGTGGGTTGTTTGTCCTGAAAGATGCCTTTCTTGTTGGTTACCTGTCCTGCGGGCCACAAGGGAGACCCTTGCGGCAGCGACAAAAAAGCGATTGTAGTGGGGGTTAAATTGAGAGGCTAACATTAAATTTTCTATTGGTCTTCACTAAACACCACCTTTTTTCGAAACTATTTTGAAATGTTAATTACTTATAATATCATCTATAATCAACATGGCTTTATTCCTTTTACGCTCCCATGTAGATAGGTTCAATGGATTAAGTTTAAATGCAGTCTCAAGCTGCTGTTTCAATAGATTCCATTTCTTTGCATCGTTAATTTTAAAACCCTGTGTGAATGGAATAACGCCTCTAATATTCGCAAAGTCAAAAGGGGGAATCAAAATTGGAATATGTTGGGTTGACATAACCCAAGTTGCGCCCATTTCACATAGGCATATAGGACTGGAGTAAAAATTATTACTTAAAATAAAAAGAACCAGAACAGAATCATTTATTTCGCTTTTAATAGCTTCAAGAAAATTGTCACCTAAATTTATTCCATATCCTTCAATGGAGCTGCAAAAAACTTGATTACTGCCTAATCCAATATTTTCAAGTAAATCGATAATTTCTTCAACGATACGCGAATCCGAAGATGCATGACTAATAAATATTTTATTCGGAGTATGGCTATGGCTTTGGTCTATAGAGATTTTTTTATCATCCACAGTTTCTTTTATCCCTAGAATATAGCTGTTCAGTGACTTTACCAACGAATCAAGATTGCGGGTAAATATTTGCCTATCCTCACGCGTAAAATTGCTACCTAAAGTCCGATGCCGTGGTTTATAGAAAAAATTAAGTTTTTTGAATTCTCTCAACTCTATAGAATCAATGCCAAAAATTTTAATGAGGTCTTTTTCGACCATAGTCTTCCATAC
>JAQBOS010000106.1 GCA_028287925.1 Mucilaginibacter sp.
AAGAAAAAACGTCATCATGTTTTGTTTGGCGAATGACGATGAGTTTGGATGTTTCTGCAGTGCGCGTAATATTTTCACATCCTCGCGGCGCAGAATATTTGAGTAGCTGATCTTGCCGGGCTTAACATCATAAAACGATCTGAATATCTCATCCTGTGATGATCCGTGCGCAGTGTCAGACAAAGTTATGTAATTGCTAAGTTTTGAGGCCATTTGATCAAAGTCGGGCTCATCTGTAGTATTCCAGATCCTTAACCCAACCACCTTGCCTTTTTTAGGCCAGTATTGATAGATGGCATTTATTGAAATACCCAATTTGTTTTTAATGACAGTACTATTTTTTTGATTGCCTATCTGCACATCATAAAAAACGATACGCCTGACAAAATTATAGTTATGAAACACTGAATCGGCATACCTGGCAGCAGAAGCTGAATCCAGGAACCCCTGGTACGAGGTGATTTCAGGTATTTTGTTTTGAAAAAGGTTATTATAAGGCTTCATTGTTTGTTCCTGCACATCAATTTTTTTTGATGCAAACTCATTCTCAACGTAATTAACATTAAGGTTATAGGATACAAAAAGGGCAATTATAAAAGTTACAGAAATAAGGACCAGGAAAATGATGGTCAGTGAAAAATTTTTCCGGTAAGTATTATCCTGCTTTTTCATAAAAGCGGAGTTAAGGTTTCACACGCATATTTTCATCCAGAAATTTTTCTATTTCGGCATACATCTCCATCCTGTTGGTCTGGCTCCTGAAAAAAGTACGTTCTCTTGGCTTTAAAAAATATTTAACCTTGTCGTTTCCATTTTGTTTTTGCAGCTCACGTACAAACTGGTTTAGCTCGCTGATGTTTGCGCGGTAATCTCTGGCGCCCTGAAAGATAAGTAAAGGTACCCTGATTTTGCTTATGTTAAATACTGGCGATATAGCCCTTAGCTGGTTTGCATCCGTTTCGGGGTTACCCACCCTTTCATACGTCATTTGCACCAGGGGTTTAAGAAACGGAGGAGCATCCTTAATATAAGTAAAAAAATTAATGAGGCCATGCTGCACTATTGCGCAATTGTATAGATCCGGATGAAATGACACCCCGTACAGGGCCGAAAAACCACCAAAGCCACCACCAAAAATGGCTATCTTTTTAGGGTTTGCCGTTTTGTTTTGAATAAGCCAGTTTACACCGTCGGTAATATCCTGCTGCATTTTACCCCCTACTTCTTTAAAACCGGCACTATAAAAGGCTTTTCCAAAACCGGTTGACCCCCTGTAATTAACCAGGAAAACAGCATATCCGCGGTTGGCTAAAAACTGTACTTCCGGGTTATATCCCCAACTATTATGGCTAAAAGGCCCATCGTGCGGCATTACAACCAATGGCAAATTTGTTGTAGCAGACCCCAATGGTAAAGTAAGATAACCATTTATAGTCATTCCGTCGCTCGCTTTGTACGATATTGGTTGCATGGCGCATAACTCCTCCGGTTTAAGGTTGGGGTTTATATCACCTAACTTTGTTAGCTTACCTATATTTTTTTCATACAGGTAATATGAACCGGGATTACGATCGGTATAAGTAATAATTACAAACTTATTTTCAGCGCTATCCCTGTCTGCAATTTCTATCTCGTTGCCTTTAAGCTCTGCCGATAGTTTATTATAAATGCTTTTGATTTCAGCATCTAAAAAATACTTTTGAGGCTTTGCCGCATCCCATGATACAAGCTCAATTTTATGCCTGTTTTTTGAATATTGATAATCCTGGATATCTGCATGGTCTGAAGCAAATATCACTTTCCGTTCTTTACCATCCTCTGCGTTAATTTCAACCAGGGCAGATTTATCGCGATTTACGTTTGACAACGCTAAAAAATAATTCCCCTCGCCCGTAAAGGCTATTGGTTTAACAGATGTTTTAAAATTATTAGCTATAATTGGCTTAAATGGCTCTTTATCATTAGGCCTGTAAAGTATGGTTTCGTCAACCCCGTCAGATGCTCTTACCAGGCGGATCTTGCCATCAGCATCCGGGAACCATTGTGTTATATTACCCGGGTTTACCAGGTAAGGGTTTAACGCTTTAGTTTTGATATTTAATTTGTAGATATCAAAATTTGCCGAGTCGCGCTTATTCATCCTTAAGGTTATCACATCCGGCTCATGCTTATCACGGCCAATCATGGCAATGCGTACTTTTTTTGGCGAAATAATAACCTGCGTTTTTAAAGTGGAAACATCCAGGGCAAACATCCTTATTTCATCAACAGTGATGATATCCTGGAAAAAAACTATCTCGTTGTTATAGGTCCAAAAATAATCGCCCCTGATTGAATAATCAGCGAATGAGGTTGCCATCCTTTCTTTCCCATCGGCAAGAGACTGGATAAAGAGGTTTTGTTTATCCTTATATGGTTTTAAATAGGATATGTACTTACCATCGGGCGATATTCTGTACGAAACTTTTTCAGGGGTTCTGAAAAAGTCAATCACGGGGATCGGCGCCGCTTTTTGTTTACAGGCACACAAAACAGTTATTGCATAAATTAACAGTAGTATTCTAAAATGCTTTAACATTGGTTATACTTCGTAGTATTTAATCAGGTTAAATTATACAATTAACTTTAGCAATTCAAACTGTCACTACAATTTTACTGGTTAATGTGCGGATGTGCAGATCTGCAAATGTGCGGATGAAAAACAATATTCTAATGCAGAAGTAAATAGATCTGCAATTTTTTTAATTATCCGCACATCCGCACATCCGAAATCCGCACATCGCCTTTCGTCTTCAAATTGCTAAAACTTCAAATTAAAAACTTAATTTTGGATTAATGAAGCGGTTATGCCTGTGTTTATTAATATTATCAATAGCTTGTTCAAAGCTGTTTGCACAAGACAATGATTTGTTATTGGCAAAACAATATGCAGCTAATGGCGACCAGCAAAAAGCACTTGATATATACCAGAAACTATATAAACAAAATAACGAAGCGTTTTTTACTGTTTATGTAAATAGCCTGCTCGGAGTAAAAAAGTTTGATGACGCCATTAGCGTCACTAAAAAAATGATGCGCAAGCATCCCGAAGATCATCAATACAATATCATGTTAGGCGCGGCTTATACGCAGCAGGGGGCAATTGACAAGGCCAATATAATATATGACGACCTGATTAAAAACCTGCCGCCCGACCAGGGACAGATAGCTATGCTTGCCTCATTGTTTTATCAGAACGCTAATGTTGATTATGCAATAAGGATCTTTTTGCAGGGACGTAAGCTGCTGCAGAGTGATCAGCTATTTTCATATGAGCTGATAAACCTTTACCGGTATAAAAGAGATAAGGTGGCATTGGTTGAAGAATACCTGAACTTTCTGCCAACAAACCCACCTTTTATAACCCAGGCCGAAAATACATTGTCGGGTTTGTTTGAGGGCCGGGCCGACTATGATATACTTAAAGCAGCCTTGCTGAAACGCATTCAGAAAGATCCGCAGCAAACCTTATATCCCGAACTGCTTACCTGGCAATTTCTCCAGCAAAAGCAATTTGACCAGGCATTAAACCAGGCGCTTGCCCTAAGCCGGCGGCAAAATGACGATGGCAGCAATATTTTTGAATTATGCCGTACACTTACCGCTAATGAAGCTTATGACGCGGCCATTCGCGGGTATGAGTACCTGGTTGCTAAAGGGAAAGATCAGCAATTATACATCCCATCAAAAGTTGAACTGATAAATACTAAAAATTTAAGGGTAACATCAGGTAAGTATGTTAAAGAAGATCTGCTGAGCCTGCAAAAGGATTATAATGACTTGTTAACTGAATTTGGCAAAAATGCAAATACTGCTTTTGCCATGCAAAAACTGGCTAACCTGCAAGCCTACAAATTACACATGTTAGGCGATGCTCAAAAGTTGCTGGAAGAAACCATTCAGATCCCCGGCATAAAACCCGCTTTGCTGGCAGACTGCAAGCTTGACCTGGGCGATGTTATGTTGTTAAATAATCAGCCATGGGATGCAACGTTGCTGTACAGCCAGGTTGAAAAAGACTTTCCTAATTCAAGCATTGGCCAGGATGCCAAATATCGCAACGCCAAGCTGGCCTGGTATACGGGCGATTTTACCTGGGCAAAAGGACAGCTTGATGTGCTGAAAGCGGCAACATCACAACTGATAGCTAATGATGCTTTGAATCTTTCGCTACTGATATCTGATAATATTACTGCTGATTCCAGCGGGGCGGCATTAAAAATTTATGCACGGGCAGATCTGCTGATATTTGCCGAACAGCCCGACAAAGCTTTAATTACTCTTGATAGTATTGATGTAAAGTACCCGGGTAATTCGCTTACCGATGATATTTTAATGGCTAAAGCACGCCTGTTCATTCAACAAAAAAATTATGCTGATGCAGTGCCGCTCCTAAAAAAGATTGCCGAAGAGCACAGCTTTGACCTTTGGGCAGACGATGCTGTTTTTATGCTGGGCGATATTTATGAAAACCAGTTGGGCGATAAAGAAAAAGCCAAAATTTATTATCAAAAAATAATCACAGATTATGCAGGTAGTCTGTATATAAACGAAGCCCGCAGACGTTTCAGGTTGTTAAGAGGGGATAAAAATGAAGCAGCTTCTTAATTAGTCATTGGTCATTGTGTCATTCGTCATTGGTAAACGAGTGATCGTGAATTTTCATACTAAAACTTAATCTAATCTAACCTAATCAACTCAATCAACAATTCAACCCAAAACCTTACCTTTGTTCCGATGATCATATTTAACGATACCGTAATTGTGGACGAAGCTATCCACGAAAAATGGCTTAACTGGATGCAGCAGGTGTATATTCCTGCTGTAATGGAAACCGGGCATTTTAAATCATACAAGGTGCTGAATGTTATTGATTCGCCTAACGAAGGCGTTACTTATTGCATTCAGTATAATGCCGAAACAATTGAAGACTTTAATCATTTTTATAATAAACACCTGCATCGGTTGCAGGAGATCCACAACCAGGAATTTGAAAATCAATTTGTGATATTCAATACCCTTATGAAAACCGTTGACTAAAAATGAAAGTTAAAAAAACAGATATTGAAGGATTGCTGATAATTGAACCCAGCGTATTTAGTGACGACAGGGGATATTTTTTTGAAAGTTATAACGAGGCTAAATATAAAGAGGCAGGTATCGCAGTTGATTTTATACAGGATAATCAATCCTTTTCGCGTAAAGGTACGGTAAGGGCGCTGCATGGACAGGCTGACCCATTTGCACAGGGTAAGCTGGTGCGCGTTATAACCGGCAATGTTTTGGATGTTGCCGTTGATATCCGCAAAACATCGCCCACCTATGGCGAGCATTTTTCAATAGAGTTAAGTGGTGATAATCAATTGCAGTTCTGGATCCCTGCGGGCTTTTTACACGGTTTTTCTGTTTTAGAAGACAATACTATTTTTGCCTATAAAGTAAATAATTACTACGACAAAGCTTCTGAACTTGGCGTAATTTGGAACGACCCAACTTTAAACATTGACTGGGGCTTAGCACCGGATGAGGCTTTACTGTCTCCCAAGGATGTGCTGCTTTCATCCTTTGACTCTTTCGTAAGCCCTTTCTAACCCGGATTTAGGGATTTTCCGGATTAAGAATAGGATGAACTTCAAATAATAGATAAGGGATTTAAAGATCAAGATGAAATCATGATAATCTTTAAATCCCTTAATCGTGTTATTGCTTTATCAAATTATATAACTCATCCAGCTTAGGGCTAAGTATGATCTCGATCCTGCGGTTTTTTGCCCGGGCCTCGGTGGTATTGCCGGTATCAACAGGTTGGTATTCGCTTTTGCCTGTAGCAGTAAGCCTTTTCGGGTCTATCTTTTCAACTTCAGTCAGGTAACGGCATACAGAAGTGGAACGGAGTACGCTCAAGTCCCAGTTGTCTTTTATCTGGCCAAGGTTAATTACCTTTTTATCATCGGTATGCCCTTCAACTGCAATATTAATATCTGTTTCTTTGTTAAGCACAACGGCCAATTGCTCTAAAGCCTGTTTGCCACGCGCATCAATTATAATACTGCCCGATGGGAACAGCAATTTATCGGTTAATGAAACATAAACCTTTCCGTTCCTGATATCAACTGACAAGCCATTTTGCTGGAACCCAAGCAATGCTTTTTGTAATTTATCCCTTAAAGCATTGGTAGCTTCATCGCGTTTACGCAAAGCATCCTCCACTTCTTTTAAGCGGGCCTCTCTCTTTTTTAGATTTGACGATAGCTCATTTACTTTTGAAGAGCTGGCATTAAAATTATTGTTAAGCGCTCCGTATTTGTCATTCAGGCTATTGTAATTACCCTTAAGCGCATCATAATTGCCCTGGGCTTCCCTTATTTCGCGGTGCAGGCGCATGGTATCGGCACGCAGCATGGCTACCGTATCAAAAAGTGAATTTGCACGCATTGAAAGTGAATCGCGCTCGGCTACCAATGCCTTATATTTTTTTGGCGACATAACCACGCATGAATGTAATGCGAAACTGAATAGGGCTGCAAATAAAATGGATCTGGTCTTCATTATAGTTAGTGAAATAAATTAAGCAATGGCACTGTTTAAAAACACATTTAACGGATAGATCCTGCTGCATATTGCTGCTACCATTTCGGCGGCATTTTCTTTTAGCAGTTCCTCGTTTTTTATTTGGCGTTGTGCTATAAAACTTTTAAGCTTCAATAATTCGATATTTTCATTATCGGCGCTATAATCTCTCGGAACGCTCTTTAGCTGATCCTGTTTTCTAAAGTCGCCAAATAACTTAATAAATCCGGGATCGTCAATTATTTTTTTTAGGTCGTGCCCGTTATAGTCAATCTCCTGCCTGATCGATTTTAAATGACCGGCCTCTGGCATCCAGTACCCGCCGGCAATAAATGATTTATCTGGTGTAATATGCAGATAGTATTCAGCACCACCAAGCTTAAGTCCCCTTGTAGGTATGCTGATGCCAAAATTGTTTTTATAAGGAGTTTTATTTTTGCTGAAACGGATATCGCGGTAAATGCGCATCACGCATTTTTTACTGTCAAGCCCGGCATCAATTCCGGGGTCTATTTTATGCATCAGCTTTATAAGCGCTGTTGTAAATTCAATTACATTTTCGCGGGCTGCGTCGTAACGTTCTTTATTAGCCTGGAACCATTCGCGGTTATTGTTTTCAACCAGCTCTGTTAAAAAATCAAAGGTATGGCGTTGTATCATCGGTATCTAAATGTGGCTGATAATTTATTTTAGGGGAGAGCCAATATAAAAGTAAAACGCGTGAATATCTGAAATTTATTGGGGAAAGCAACAAACATCCCAGTAATATTACACCTGTATAAAGCCAGGGCGAATCGGCATTCCTGGTAACTGCCCAGGTAATTGCCACTATGCCAAAAGCTTCCATTACATTTAAGGCGTAGCTTACATACATGGCTGCATAAAAATATCCCGGCTCTATTTCAAAATGTAAGTTGCAGTGCGGGCAGCGATCGTGAATTTTATTTGAACCGAAGTTGTACATACCGCCGCTAAACATATCACCGCGCCGGCAACGCGGGCATTTGGTATGCAGCATTGCCCATGATTTTGGTGTTTGCGCCATAGTTAGTAGTTCATGGATAATAGTTCATGGTTCATAGCAGAAAAGAAAATGGAACTTAGGGAGTAACAACCCGGCATTATGGCTATGATCTATGAACCATCAACTATGAACTGCTTAATTCAAATGCAGCTTTTCATCGCGCATGTTGATATCAACATTTTTACGGCGATATTTTTTGTACCAGATCAATCCAACAGCAGCAACCGCAAAGTAAGGAGCACCTAATAAAAACATAATGCCTTTATTTAAGCCCTTTGCAGCGTTACCGCCATTTTTGGAATTGGTTTCAACCTGGGCCGCACATTGCGAGCATTGGGCTTTAACAGGTATGGTGCTTACCACCATCAAGCCAAATACAATTAAGAATAATGCAGTTTTTAAGCTTGTTTTCATAGGGCAAATTTAACTAATAATTTTTAGCAAGCAATTTGAATATGTCTGCTTAATCTCTTTTTATTGGGAACTTAATCTATTAAAAACAGCACTTACCAGGGCTTCCCCGATGCCAGTTCCCTGTTAGCCCATTTAACTGCCAGTTTTTCGCGGTATTGCGCATAATTAGCTTTAAAGGCCATTTTTAAAACGCTGTCTACGCCGCCTTTTATGGCCAGGTTATATATGCTGGCTGCTTTGCGGCTTATGGATGCATCCCAGGCACGCAGGCTTAAAGAGTAGCCGCCTTCGAGATATTTCATCCAGTGCCAGTAGCCGGTGGGCATAAACAGGGTATCGCCATGCTCTAAAAACACTTCTATTCCTTCCACGCCATCCAGTGCGGGGAATTTTTTAATATCGGGGTTTAATACATCATAATCCTCCAAGGCATAGGTAGCATTAGGGATGCAGTATAATCGGCGCTTCCATTTATTCTCGAACAGGATCACATGTTTTTTACCTCCAAAATGGGTATGAAATATATGCGGAAGATCAATGTCGTAATGTAAAAAAGTAACAGAGTTTGATCCACCGAAGAACATAGAAGGCATGCTTTCTAAAAATCCGCCCATCAGTTCTTTAGGGAAGGCAATGTCATCCAGTAACTGCGGTGCCTGCTTGAAAATATTAAAAAAGAAGATCCGCAGCTCGGTAGGCTCTGACATTATCAGGTCTATATATTTATCAAACGGCATTTCAGCAGCTGATGAATTGATGGGTTTTGAAGGATCGGCTTTTGAATTATCATAAAGCGGGACTACCTTGCTGCCAACAACACTTTTTAAATATTCAGGTGTCCACTTTTCACGGGCAGGCCAGTTGCCGGTTAATCCTTTTATAACCAGCGGACGACGCGGCTTTAAGTAGTTGGCTGTAAAATCTGCGGGGCTAATGGTTTCTACAGTATCTATCGGGCGGAGGATAAAGCTCATATTTTGTTTTGATTCCCTATTAATATAAGCTAAAACAAAAACTTATTTATCGGAAAGCTAACAAAATAACGAAATTAATTGCCGAAGTGTATTAATAAATTGTTAAAAATATTAGGTCAGACCGGCTCACTCTCCTGTAATGCCTTATTTGCCCGCTTAACTGCCAGCTCTTCTTTCCATTCCATATACTTCAGTTTAAAGTTTTTCTTCATCAGGTCGTCAAACTTGCGTTGGATGAGTAAGTTGTAAAGGCTTTTGGCTTTAATGGCCCATGATTTATCCCATGCCCGTAATGAAATGGAGAACGAACCATCCAGGTATTTCATCCAATGCCAGTAGCCTGTGGGCATAAACAGGGTATCGCCATGCTCTAAAAAGGCTTCCTGCCCCTCAACGCCATCCAATGCGGGGAATTTTTTAAAATCAGGCTTTTCAATATCATAATCTTCCAAAGCATAGGTTGCAAACGGGATACAGTAAAGGCGTTCGCTCCATTTTTGGTCGAACAAAATAACATGCTTGCGACCATTAAAATGCGTATGGAAGATGTGCGCAAGGTCAATATCGTAATGCAAAAAGGTTACAGATCCGGCTCCTCCAAAAAACATATTGGGATATTTATCCAGGAAGCCACCCATTAAGTTGGTAGGCGAGCGATAGTCGTTTAATAGCTGAGGTGCATGTTTTATCGGGTCGAACAAAAAGATCCGCAGATCTGTAGGCTCACTCCGGATCAGATCAATATAATCACCAAATCGCATCTCGGCGGCTGAAGCGTTAATGGGTTTTGAAGGATCGGCCTTTGAACTGTCATATAAGGGAACCACCTGGTCGCCAACGGTTGCTTTCAGGTAATCAAAGGTCCATTTTTGCAGTGCGGGCCAGCTTTCAGTAGCCTTGCGAATAATAAGTGGTTTTCGCTGGTTTAAATAATTATTAATAAAATCATCCTTTGTAATATCGTCAACGCTGTCAATAGGGGTTAAAATCAAGCTCATGTTCACAATTATTTAACAGGCAAAAATAAATAAACCTGAAAACATGCAAATGCCTGAATTTGTTTTTGATAATTTCCTGACAATTTGGGGAGGAGTTCATAGTTGATGGTTCATAGTTCATAGCAGCTGCGGTTGAACATAATTGAATGTGTATTTAAACAAAAAACTGCCCTGTCAGGCAGCTTTTTTGAGATACATAATTCAATATTTTATATTCAGGCCTTTAGTATTAATAACTGCCTGCTTAAACTCTTAACTGAAAGCTTAATTAGGCATCAACACGGTATTCACTACATGTATAACACCATTGCTTTGAAACACATCGGCAATGGTTATCCATGATTTTCCGCCTTTTTCATCCACAAGATATAATTTTTTACCATCGGCCATCACGGTTAATGTACCACCCTGAACAGTTTTTAACTCGGCCTTGCCATTGCCCGCTTTTACCTGCATCCATAAGTTTTTTGCGCTTAAACGGCCCGCAACTACGTGATAAGTCAAAATTTTGGTTAAGGTAGCCTTGTTCTCAGGTTTTACCAGGTTGTCAACTGTTCCGGCAGGTAGCTTGCCAAATGCTTCATCAGTTGGTGCAAATACGGTGAACGGACCGGCGCCTTCTAAAGTTTCAATCAAACCTGCAGCTTTAACGGCGGCAACCAATGTTTTATGGTCATTTGAGTTTACTGCATTTTCAATAATGTTTTTAGTTGGATACATTGCCGCACCGCCAACCATTTTAGTTTGTGCATTTGCTTTTGGCGCAATTGCAATAGCTGCTAAAGCAAAGGCCGTGATTATTAATTTTTTCATGATTTTGTAAATATTGTTTGGAGAAGATACGGGGTCGTATTGCATGCGGTTTTACACATCAAGGTAATTCGTATAGCCTTAAGTTTTAAGTAGTTTTAAACCGGATCAGGATTAGATACGTATGTATCGCCCATTACTGAGGCAGGGCATGGTTTGCGGGAAATAGCTTAGTATGTGGTGGACTAAAGACGAAGATCCAACCGCTAATTTCAGAAAAATAACCCCGCCGCTATATTATCAGCATATAACTTGCCTGTTTGGGTAAGGGTAATCACTTCTTCCTTCTGTTCTATCCATCCGTTTTCAAAATAACGCTGGGCGGCTTTGTTTAGCTGTCCGCTGGCTCCTTTGGCAATAGCGTTTAGTTTTTTCAGGTCAAGGCCCCACATGGTGCGCATGGAGGTCATGATGTATTCGTTTAAACGATCGGTTTCGGTAAGCAGTTCAGTTTCGGCTGGTATTTCGGCTTTTTCTAAAGCCTGCATATATTTGGCATTATTAGCAATATTCCATTGCCTGGTTTCACCATTATAAGAGTGTGCAGATGGGCCTATACCCAGGTATTTTATACCTTTCCAGTAGTTGGAGTTATGTTTTGAATAATGCCCCGGTTTACAAAAGTTGGAGATCTCGTAGTGCTCAAAGCCATGGGTTTGCATGGCATCCATTAGTAAAATAAACTGTTCTGCGCTTTGCTGATCGTCCATTGCGGCCTGCTTTTTCTTTTTGATGAATGATGCAAGCGCGGTTTGGGGCTCAACCGTCATAGAGTAGGAGGATACATGCGGAATATCCAGCTCAAATACCTTATCCAGGTTGTGCTTCCACTTGGTATCGTTTAATAATGGGTAACCATAAATAAGATCGACCGTTATGTTTTCAAACCCGGTGTCCTGGGCTCTTTTTACCGATGCCTCAGCTTCACCGGCACGGTGTACCCTGTTCATCCACTCGAGGTCATCATCAAAAAACGATTGGATGCCTATGCTGAACCTGTTGATATCCGTTTGGCGCAACGCCTGCAGTTTGGTTTTGTCCAGGTCGTCGGGGTTAGCCTCTATCGTGATTTCGGCGTCTGCCGAGACAGTATGCAGGCTGGTAATTGTGCCGATAAGCAGGTTGAGTTCATTGGCGCTTAGTAGTGATGGCGTACCGCCTCCAAAGTAAATGGTTTCAATGGTATCGTTTGCCAAATACGCTTTTTGCAGATTAATTTA
>JAQBOS010000119.1 GCA_028287925.1 Mucilaginibacter sp.
TAGTACCGGTAATTATGTCATACCTGTTAATGGTTATCGTTTTCTCTATCGAGCGTTTTGTTGTTATCGGTAAAGCATCTGGTACCGGCAACGTTGATGCATTCGTACACAAAGTACAAAACGCACTTAACTCAGGTAACATCACTGCTGCAGAAGGCGAGTGCGACAAACAAAAAGGTTCTGTTGCCAATGTAATTAAATCCGGTTTGAAAAAATACCGCGAAATGGAAGCAGATGACAATTTAACCGTTGACCAAAAAACATTAGCTATCCAAAAAGATATTGAAGAAGCAACTGCTTTGGAAATGCCTATGTTAGAGCAAAACTTAACCATTATAGCTACCCTGGTATCTATCGGTACATTATCAGGTCTGTTAGGTACAGTATTTGGTATGATCAAGGCGTTCGGTGAGCTGGCTGCTGCTGGTGCAACTAACCAGACTGCTTTATCAGCATCAATTTCTGAAGCATTGGTTAACACAGCATTGGGTATCAGTACATCGGCAATTTCAATTATAATGTACAACGTATTTACTTCAAAAATTGATAATCTTACTTACGCAATTGACGAAACTGGTTTCAGTATTGTACAAACATTTGCAGCATCACACAAAAATAAGTAATCAACACGCTGTTGCTTAGTTTTTACCCCGGTTGAAGAGATTGACCGGGGATAGTATAATCAATTTATACATTTTACATTAAAAACAAAAAATTATGCCAAGAGTAAAAGTTGCCAGGAAAAGCACAGCAATAGATATGACGGCCATGTGTGATGTGGCCTTCCTGTTGCTTACCTTTTTCATATTAACGGCAAAACCAAAAGTTGAGGACCCGTCAAAAGCAGAAGTGCCTGCTTCGCAGGCCCAAGTAACCATACCGGATGATAACGTGTTGATGATATCTATCGGTCAGCAAAATAAGATCTTCCTGTCTTTCAGCGGCACCGATACGCGTTCAGAGACTTTAAAAACGATGGGCGAGAAATACAAAGTTGATTTTACACCCGCAGAAGTGAACAGATTTGCAAATACAGAAATATTTGGCGTTCCGATGAGCCAGTTAAAACAATTTTTGAGCACACCAAGCGGGGAATTGAAAAGTTTTGAGCAAAGAGGCATCCCTGCAGATACTACTAGTAGCAATGAGTTGTCTGACTGGATCCTTACTGCACGAAAAGCTGACAAGGCTTTGCATAACCAGGACTTTCACTTTGCAATAAAGGGTGACAGGAGAGAACAATATCCGGCCATTAATACGGTTATCAGTGTACTGGGACATCAGAAACAATTTAAGTTTGATTTAATTACATCGCTGAGAGCGGCACCTAAAAAATAAAAAAATGGCAGAATTAGATACCTCCGGCGGGGGTAAACATAAAGGCGGGAAGGTAAGAAGTAAAAAAGCCTCTACGCGTGTCGATTTGACCGCGATGGTGGATTTGGCCTTCTTGCTGATCACTTTCTTTATGTTCACCACCACGCTAAATAAACCTAAGGCCATGGATTTGGCCATGCCGGATAATTCGGAAATAAAAAACCAGTTACCCGTTGCAGCATCCCGCACAATGACGATTTTATTAGGCGGTCACAATAAATTAATGTGGTATATGGGCGAGGCTGGGAAATCAGCCCCAACGGTTGATGGCTACGGCCCTACTCAGATCCGCAAAACTTTGATCGAAAACGGTAACAGTGTAGCTGCTTCACACGCTGCACCAGACAATTTCATGATAGTTTTGATAAAGCCAAGCGATAAATCAACTTATGAAAACCTGGTTAATGTGCTTGATGAAATGAACATAACCAATGTTAAATCGCGCGCTATTGTGAAAATCATGCCGATAGAGCTTGAGGCATTAAAAGCACAAGGTTTATTACAGTAATATTTTAGTTACTTGAACGTTAATTTATATTAAAGCCAAAAAAATGTTTGGATCAAAGTTAGACATATTGGATCAGAAATGGATCGATGTGGTTTTTACAGATCGTAACAAATCATACGGAGCTTACGAATTAAGGAGGGATAACGGGCGCAATACCCGCAAAGCCCTTATTATAGGCATCATAATATTTGTTGTGGCTATATCTGCAAATACCATCATCGACATGATCTCGGGGTTTATTCCCAAAGGAAAAGAAAAAATAAAGATCACCAACGTGGTGCTTTCGCCACCGCCGCCTGATTTAAAGAAACCACCTCCGCCACCTCCGCCTGAGCCGCCTAAACCAAAGGTTGATCAGGTTAAATTCCCGCCTCCGATTGTGAAGCCGGATATTGAGGTGAAAGAAAAACCCCCTACCATAGAGGAGTTGAAAGTTGCCGATCCGGGACAAAAGAACCTGAAAGGCGACAAAAACGCCGATGTGGTAATTGATGAACCTGTAGGTACATCTGATCAGAAAGTTACTGAGGAAGACCCTAATAAGATCTTTAGCTCAGTTGAGCAGGTTCCGGTATTCCCGGGTGGTATGGATGCCTTTATAAGATACTTAAGTAAAAATATAAGGTACCCTGCCGTAGCGAGAGAAAATGGCACACAAGGCAAAGTTATTGTTAGCTTTGTTTGTGAGCGCGATGGTTCATTAACTGATATTCACGTAACACGTGGTATTGGCGATGGTTGCGATGAAGAAGCTACACGTGTAATTAAAGCTTCGCCGAAATGGTCGCCAGGTATCCAAAACGGACGTCCGGTTCGTGTTGCATACAGTGTTCCTATCTCTTTTGCACTTTCAGAATAAAAGATAAATGTTATTCAACAATAACAAGCAAAAATCGCCCGCAAGGCGGTTTTTGCTTATTTTAGGCGTTGCAGGTTTTATTTGCGTAACAGCATTGGGCCTGATGGTTATTTTTTGGGATCAAATGCTGCCAAACCTTTCCAAAGGCCAGCGTTGGATTTTCGGATTGATTTTGATAGCTTATGGTATTTTACGTTTTTCACGCTTAATAAAAAAGAAGCCTGATGAAGTATAATTTGAGGATAGCAGGGATTTTTGTGGTTTTGCTTACACTTTTAGGAAGTTGTAAGCAAAAGGTAAAGACGGTAGGTGGTGTTGACCGTTCTACAATATTTGTGGTTGATGAATCATTTAAGCCGATTGTTGACCAGGAACTTTATGTTTTTGGTGCGTTGTATAAAGATGGACACCCTAAGGTAATATATGCTCCTGAAAATAACGCTGTAAACCTTTTATTTTCTGATAGTGTACGTGTGCTGATTATTGCACGGGAGATGAATGCCGAAGAAAATAAAGCTATAGCAAGCAAAAATATAAAGCCTATAGTTAATCGTTTTGCTATTGACGCAGTTACTTTAATTGTAAACCAGGCTTCCAATGATACCACGATTACCATTAGCGAAATAAAAAAAATGCTTAATGGTAATACTAAAACCGATAAGGATATCGTTTTTGATAACCCTAACTCTGGTTTGGTTAGGTATTTAAAAGAACTTTCAGGTAATAAAGATCTTAAGCAAAAAAATATTTACTCGCTAAAATCAAATAAGGAAGTTATAAAATATGTGAGCGAGCACCCCAATGCAATAGGCATAACAGGGTTTAGCTGGCTTAATGACCCGGAGAAAGATTATGCTGACGCAGTTAATAAAGTTAAAATAGTATCTGTAAAGGATGATATTAGTAAAAATGGATCCGGGCAGTACTTTTCGCCGTCGCAGCAAACCATCGCTTTAAAACAATATCCGCTTACCAGGAATTTATATATTTTAAATTTCAGTGGAAAAATGGGTTTAGGTATGGAATTTGCTGCATTTATAGCCGGCGACAAGGGGCAACGAATAATTTTAAAATCGGGGCTTTTACCGGATGAGATTCCCGGAAGAGAGATAAATATTGTCTCAAAAATAAAGTAATAGTATAGTTTTGTACAAAGTTGTTTAAACTTGTATATGTTTTTTTAGTCAAAAAATTATATTATTGCATTGGCTATTTTGCTGTAACTAACTAATAATGCTTCACTTTAGTGGGGTAATTAACTAACTAATAAATATTATTAATCCGGTGGGGTCTTTAATGATGAGCTATCTTAAAAACAGCTTTTTCCTTTTAAGTCTCACTGTCTTTAAAAAACAATTTACTCAAGATGAAAATGATCAGTAAAATAGCCGGCGCAGGGCTGGGTTTGATGTTTTTAGGATCATCGGTTTTTGCACAAAGTTTAGCCGATGCCAAAAAGGCTATTGATGCAGAGCAGTATCAGAAAGCAAAGTCGATGCTTAAAAACCTTACAACCACACAGGCAGACAAAGATGAAAACTATTTTTACCTGGGTTGGGTTTATTTGAAACAGGATTATGCCGATTCGGCAAAAGCCATATTTAGCAAAGGCCTTACGGTAAATGCTAAATCGCCATTAAACATGGTTGGTTTAGGCGCAGTAGCACATGTAGAAAAAGATAATGGTACTGCAACCTCAAATTTTAACCAGGCTATAGCATTGGCCGGTAAAAGCAGTACCCCTTACTTATATGTAGGCTTAAGCTATTTATTACCGGTTAATGGGAGCAGCATGACGGTTAATGGCTCGAAGGTAACACCTGCTGATGCTGATGCCGCGATAGCTGTTTTAACAAAAGGCAAAACGGTTAATCCTAAGGATGCTGTGTTGCTTGTTGCCTTAGGCGATGCTTACCGTTCGCAATTAAAAAGTAATGATGCCTATACCAGCTATTCGTCTGCTATAGCGCTTGATCCGAAACTGGCTGCTGCAGATGTGGCTACAGGCGTTCTGTGGAAAAATGCGGAAAACTTTGAAGATTCAGAAAAACAGTTCCAGGCCGCATTAACCATTGACCCTAACTACGGCCCCGCATACCGCGAGCTGGCTGAATTATACCTGCGTTGGGCCCCAAAAGACCCAACCCAGTATGATGCAAAAGTTAAACAGGCTGCCGATAGCTATAAAAAATTCATCAGCCTTACTGATTATTCAGTAGAATCGCAGATGCGTTATGCAGATTTCCTTTACAGGACGAAGGATAATGCCGCTTTGCAAAAAGTAGCTGCTGATCTTTCAACATCAGCAAAGAGTAACTTAAGGGCATACCGTTATTTGGGTTATGCAGCTTTTGAAAACAAAGATTATCCTGCAGCCGAGACTGCATTAACCAAATGGATTAAGGAAGCCGACCCCAAACGTTTGATCCCTAATGATTATTTATACCTGGCAAGAACTCAAATAGCAGAGAAAAAAGATTCATTGGGTGTACAGACTTTGCGGAAAGCATTGACTGTTGATACAAGTCAGGTTGATTTATATGGTGAAATTGGCAACACGCTTTATAACTTAAAAAATTATGGAGAAGCGGCGGAAGCTTTCAGAATTTATGGTCAAAGGTCCAGAAATGCAACGCTTAATGATCACTTTAAAGAAGGCTTTAGCTATTACCAGATCTACAAAGCACAAGTTATAAAACAGCAAACGGTTAAAACTATTGTACCGGATACAACCTTGTTGGCCAAAGCTGATACCGCTTTTACTTATATAGAACGCAAACTGAAGGATAAACCAAGTGCGCCAATTGTATATTACCATGCAAATGTTAAGGATTTTGAAGATGGTGACAGAAACAATATAAAAGGCTTGGCTAAGCCACTTTTTGAACAGTATATACAGGTAATTACTGCAAAAGGTGGTACACTTGATGCTAATACCAAAGAGCAGATGGGTGTTGCATATGCTTATTTAGGCAATTTTGCAGAAAACAAAGAGAAAGATTCAGCTAACGCTTTAGACCTATATACCAAAGCAAAAGAAATGGACCCTACAAATGCGCAGGTCGTCTATTACTTCCAAAAAAAAAGTAACGGCAAAAGCAAGTAAATAAAATATTTAACATAAAAGGAAGCCTCTTGATTTATCAAGAGGCTTTTTTATTATAATCCCATTTGTATATTTGCACCATGGAAGCACAAAGTTTGCCCGTTAATTATTTGCCTATCATTTTTCAAATGTGATAGTTGGTATTATAATTTAAGCTTCTTTTAACTTCATGTGGTACAGGCCTAATTAATCAAAAAACAAGTGTTTTATTTTGTGTCTTTATCTGCAATTTTCTTCGTTGCAATTTGGACGGCTTTATGAAGTTTTTGCTGTAATGTTTTTCGGGAAGGGAGTATAGTTAAATAATCCGCTATTTTAATATTACTTTGGTCCAACTGCATTAATTCTACATGTTCTTCATTTTTGCCGGTACAAAGAATGAGCCCAATTGGCGTATTTTCTCCATCTGCTTTCTCATATTTTTCAAGATAGCGCAAATACAATTCCATTTGTCCTTTGTAACCTGCTTCAAATTCACCAATTTTTAAATCAATGGCTACTAAACATTTTAATCTTCGGTGATAAAAAAGCAAATCAATATAATAATCCCTATTGTCAATTGTAACTCGCTTTTGTCTTGCCATAAAAGCAAAATCACTACCTAATTCAATAATAAATCTTTGCAGCTCTGCTATAATAGATGTTTCCAGATCTTTTTCAGAATAGGTATCGGCCAATCCTAAAAAATCAAGAAAATAAGGATCTCTAAAGACGAGGTCGGCGCTTGGCTTTTGTCCTGATTGAAGTTGCTCCAAATCGTTTTGAATTGTTTTTTCCGGCTTCTTACTAATAGCTGTACGTTCAAATAGCATCGACTGTATGCGTTCTCTAAATACCCGTACGCTCCATTTTTCATGTATACAAATTGAATGTAGAATTCCCTTTTCAACGGTTCAACAATGGGAATAAGTTCTTTGATATGTGACCAGCTCAATTGTCGCGACAGCGTAGCGACAATTTCATTTTCCGGAAAAACTGTGGCGAACTGCATCATCCTGTGTAGATTTTTTTCTGAAAATGAACTACCATATTCCATTTCCAATTGTTTCGACAGTGTAGCGACAATTTGTTTTCCGTATTCTGCTCCTGTATTTTGCAATAATTCACTGTTAATGCTTTTTCCAACTTGCCAATATAATATTGTCATTGTGGCATTTACTGTTATAGCAATTTGTTGTTTACTTTGCTCAATTAGTTCTCTTATTGATGAAAATAATTGTGTATTTATTTCTTTACTCATACTATATTAATTCATCAAGCTTAAGTTAAGCCTGATGTTATTCATTGATATTTGTTCTCAGTGATGATTATGGACTTGGTTATCTATTTAAAAGTAATGCTAACCTATGTAAAAAAGATCGTTTGAACTGCAAATTACTTTATCTAAATAATCCGGCAAAAGTCAAATGGATAACTTAGCCTTATAAACCAAACAAAATTCACAAAGCTTATCTATCTCCAGGCTTTTTTATTATAATCCCATTTGTATATTTGCACCATGGAAGCACAAAGTTTGCCCGTTAATTATTTGCCTATCATTTTTCAAATGATGGTAGCTTTAGGTTTTGTGGTTACCACTATGTTTGTAACCCATAAAATTGGCCCAAAGCGGGTTACCAAGGATAAGCTTACCCCCTTTGAGTCGGGTATTGAAGTTATTGGTAATGCCCGTACTCCAATCTCCATTAAATATTTTTTGGTGGCCATTCTTTTTGTACTGTTTGATGTGGAGGTGATATTTATGTA
>JAQBOS010000126.1 GCA_028287925.1 Mucilaginibacter sp.
AGCGAGCAACTCGGTAAACCGGAAACGAAAGCAGTTTGGTATACTAAGGAGCATATTGCGCTGTTACTTGAAGAAATGGATCACGCCGATGCCGATGGCTTAAGGATTTATCTAGGGGAGTATGGTGAGGATGAAAATTACAGTGGACAGTTATGTTTGCTCATGGTGATGACAAAGGAGGAACAAGAAACAGGTGCTCAATCTGATATCTCCATTGAGGATGCGACTGACTTCCAGGCCAGGTCTGTGAACGATAAGAAGTCGAGGGATTTTAATGTGGGGTCTCCTTGTCCACCAATTTGCAATGCAGGTATGGTATATCCCAAATAAAATGTATCTTGAGAGATGCTAAACCTTGTCCATTACATTTACCTGATCCCGTTACTACTATCAGTAATATTTAGTCTTAAGACATTCAGGAATAAGTGGACGAGACCCTATCGGCTCTTTTCAATATTTTTAATGGTAACAATGCTTGTCGAGCTCTTTGCCATAAGCTGGAAACTGTCATTACATGAAACAGCGTACTGGAGTTATTCCCAATCAAACTTATGGATATACAATATCTATTTAGGGCCCCAGTACCTGTTTTATTTCCTTTTCTATTCCATGGCTTTAGATAATAAATGGCTCAGCAAAGTTCGATACCCTGTATTGATAAGCTATGCCTTGTTCTGGGTGGTAAATATGTTCTTTATTCAGTCGATGACACAGTTAAATACTTTTACCATCGTTTCAGGAAGTGCTTTAGTTTTACTTGGTTCGCTTTCTTATTTTGCACAGGAAATAAACCGAAAAGAACCAATGCCTGTTACGAAGCAACCACTTTTTTGGATAGCATTAGGTGGTTTTTTGTTTCATACGGTAAGTTTACCATATTTCATTTCAATTAATTATTTAAGCAGAACAAATCTTCCATTGGCAATAGCGCTATTCAATATACTATTGGCATTGAATATACTTATGTATTCATTTTACTTAATTGCCTTTTTATGCAAACAGCCATCTCACAAGAAACAGCTTTAACCATAATAATTTCTACGTCATTACTGTTAGTTTTCGTTTGTCTGATCACATACTTTTTTTTTCAACAGCAAAAAAAAAGATTTCTGCATCAGCAAGAAGTTTTTGAGCTTAGAGAATCATTCAATCAGACTATCCTCCAGTCTAAACTTGAGATTCAGGAACGCACATTGGATCATATTGCAAAAGAATTACATGCGAACTTTAGTCATCTGGTTTCCTTAATTAACATTAATCTCTCAGCTATCCTCGCTGAAAGTTCTGGTGAAGTTAAAGAACATATTAGCGAAACTAAATTGCTTTCTAAACAGCTAATGAGTGAAATTAAGGTTCTGAGTGTATCTTTGAATTCTGATTATATTATGAAGGCCGGTTTTCATAAGACAATTGAAAATGAGCTTCAGCGATTAAAAAAGACAGGGCGATATCAAGTATCGTATATTCAAAACGGAGTTCCATATCGTTTACCTTCCGGCCAGGAAATTGTTCTTTTCAGGTTATGTCAAGAAATCTTAAATAATATAGTTAAACATTCTCAAGCTAAGACAGTGGACATCATACTTGATTATTCAGAAACAGCACTTTCCATTCGAATAAAAGACGATGGGATTGGGTTTGATATTGATGCTGTTAAAGAGCGAAGCATCGAGAAAGAAAGCACTGGCTTGCTAAATATTGCAGGACGAGCAAAACTAATCAACGCTAACCTTAATATTCATAGCAGTCCAGATGGTGGAACAGCAGTTGAAGTTACTATTCCAATAGAAAATTAATAATCATGTCATACCGCAAGCCTCCAATTAAAATTGCATTAGTCGATGATCACAACCTTTTTCGTAAAGGGTTAATTACTCTCATTAAACTTGCCGACAAACAAAATTATCTAGTGGTTCTCGAAGCAGAGAGCGGGAAAGATATGATTAAAAAAATTGATAAAAAGGCATTGCCTGACATTTTGATATTGGATATCGACATGCCGGACATGGATGGCTTTGAGGCAATGGCATGGCTGCGGATACATTATCCGCAAATTGCGGTACTCGTGATTTCAATGATAACAACCGAAGATGCGATTGTAAGAATGCTGAGTTTAGGTGTTAAAGGATATCTATCAAAGGATATAGAGGTAGAAGATATTCATCAAGCTTTGCAGGCTATAAGCTCCAAAGGTTATTACTATACAGATTTCATTACCGGAAAACTGATAGATTCTCTTCAAAATCCTCATTCTAAAAAGAACGAAACCGATGAAATGTCAGAGAATCTCGTTTGGAAAAAACTTAATGAGACTGAACGGAAATTCATCAAGCTGGCTTGTTCCGATATGACATATGAGCAAATAGCGGATAAGATGTTTGTGAGCCCAAAAACAGTAGATGGCTATAGAGGTACTATCTTTACTAAATTTGGTATAAAAAATCGCCCAGGATTAATTTTGTTTGCACTTAAAAATCAGCTTTTTAAGATAGATGAAATCACCAGCGCTTAATTCCTCTCACTTGTCAAAGTTTAAACATCAACCCAAAATACAACAGCATTCTTTGCCTGTAAACAAAAAAAGCCGCCCTGCTTTCATACAGCGCCTACAACAGAAACACCTAACCGGCTATACCATTGCCAAAAAGTGACCTACATCACATAAATATTGCCTTCCTTTAAATGTGATATAGGTCACACAGACACCTGAATTTTCCTGCCGTATTTTGTTGTATAATTTTTAAACAAATAAAAACAAACAACATGAAACGTACAGCAAAAGCCCATTGGAACGGCAACCTTAAAGAAGGTAAAGGAGAGATCTCTACCCCAAGCACCGTCCTTAACCAAACACCCTATTCATTTAAAACACGGTTCGAATCTGGTGTTGGTACCAATCCCGAAGAATTGATAGCCGCGGCACACGCAGGCTGTTTTACCATGTCGGTAAGTGCAACACTTGAGCGCGCAGGCTTTTTGGCCAACGACTTGAACACCGAGGCTACCCTGGATGTGGATTTCGTTAACCTTACGATCACCGGCATTCATTTGGATTTGAAAGCATCGTTGATCGACGGTGTATCTGCCGAAGCTTTCCAGGAAATTGCAGAAGGCGCTAAAGCCAATTGTATTGTATCCAAGGCGCTGAGTGTGCCTATTACTTTAACTGTTTCCTATCAATAATGATAGGGGGCTAATACCTCCCGGCCATTTTTATTTCGGGCGGCGGTATCACGTATGATAGTGATGGATGGGTGTTGTTTGGGAAAGGTGGTGCGCTTATAAGAAATAAGTACCGGGGCTGTATCAAAAGTAAAATTATAAGATACTGAACAAAATTAAATTCTGGACAATAAAAAACTCTGTGCTTCTCTGTGTCTTCTTTGCGTGCTTTGTGGTTAATTTTTTACCGCAGAGATAACAAAGAAAGCACGGAGACAAAGACCAAATATTATTTTGAGTGTTTTTTAGATTTAAGCCTTTTGATACAGCCCCGGTAAAAAATGGCAGGGGCAGAAATGGGACAGCGGGTCAGAATAAAATGCTATAAAACATTAATTCTTAAAATATGAAAACAAAATCAGCCATGATAGTTAGAAATCCTGCTGACGGCGAATTGGATTTCAGGGTAATACACTTTGAAGATGATAAACATTTTAACGAAGTGCAAAGAGTTCCCTGGTTTTCAAAATGGCTGCATATTTATTATCATGCAACGCCTCAACCCTTACACTTACGAAAACCCGGTAAGAACGGGGTTTGTGGGTTCGGCGCACAAGTACTGATACAGCAGTGCCAACCCGGAAAGTCCGCTAAAGATTATTTGGTAATGTCAGCGGGACGCTGACCGGCATTTGGGTTCAAGCGGGACGCTTGAACCGGCGGGGCTTTTTTAACAAGAACATTGTAAATCCCCCGCCAGCCCGAGCCGTCAGCAAAGGCGCCGTGGACGAGAACGACATTCTTAATTGCCTGGGCAAATGTTGTCGAACAAGCAAGGAGGATCACGACAAGCGTCATTATTAAATAACGACCGATTTTGTTTGTTTGTTTTTTCATGCTATGAAGGTTTTAAATTTTAAATGACCTTGGCTATCATGATTTATGCCACGCTTGTAATTTGATGAATTTCAAACAAATAGCGTTTTATTTATTTCGGGATTTTATGAAATAGCATAATTGAAGTAAAGCTTTTGTTCATATTTAAACAAAGTAAGGAGAGATATGAATTGCCGATCGTATGAGTGCCTTGATCTTCAATTCAAGTGCCGGTAGTTACTTGGTGCATAACCGGTTTTACTTTTGAACAACCGGGTGAAATGCGAAGGATGTTCGAAGCCCAGTGTATAGGCGATCTCGCTCACCGGTTTTTGCGTACTCCATAACAAGGATTTGGCCTTATCCACCAATTCCAAATGAATGTGTTCCTGCGTGGTCTTGCCGGTAAAGCGATGCAGCAGATCGGATAGATAATTCGGTGAAAGGTTCATCTGCGAAGCAAAATAACCCACATTAGGCAGCCCCGTATTGATCAGTGTTTTCTGTGCGAAGTAATCTTTGATAAGTTTCTCAAATTGCTGCACAACATCGGTGTTTACTTTTTCGCGGGTATAAAACTGGCGGTCGTAAAAGCGGCTGCAATAGTTGAGCAACAGTTCAATATTGGCCCGGATCAAACCATTACTATGCTTATCAATATTCTGCATGTATTCTTTACGGATGTTTTGGATACAGGTGGTCAGAATATTCTTTTCCTCCTCCGACACGTGCAGCGCCTCGTTAGCCTCATAATGAAAGAAGGAATAATCGCTCATCCTGCGTCCTAATGCACCAGTATTGACAAGGTCCGGATGAAAAAATAACCCCCAGCCTTCTTCTACATGTAATTCCGGACTGGGGGATACGATCTGGCCGGGTGCCGTGAACATCAATGATCCTTCGCTAAAATCATAATAAGAGCGCCCATATTTCAGTGTACCGGTGAACTTTTTACAAAAGATGGTGTAAAAACTTAACCGATAATTCGCGGCCTCCTTAGGGCGATTAACCTGGTGGTTGCCCACATCAATCACCGTAATTAAAGGATGCCGTGGTTTATCTACACCATAAAACTCATGCAATTCGCTGATGGATTCAATATCGACATAGGATTCTGGCATAGAGGTAAATTTAGCGATTAAAGTGTATACCGGTCAATTTTTCGGATCAACGGCATAGCAATTACTTAATAAAATAGTCGCGCATCTGTTGCATATAGTCCGGGTCGCTGTTTTTGTATTTGGTATCGATAAAAAAGCGGGCATCTGCGCCAATTGCGTAGCGGAGTCGGCCGGTACCATCGGTCGCTGCTTCATAAACAGTTTGAGCGACTTCTTCGGGCGTGGCCTTGCGCAAATGCGCGGCGGCTTGCGCATAATTATTAAAGAAACCGGCAAATATGGGGTCGTAGGCGGCAATATCGTTTTTGATCATATCAACCGCGCCGCGGAAATTGGTAGCAATGCTGCCCGGTTCAATCAGTTTAACAGCGATGTTTAACGGATAAAGCTCATGCGCAAGTGATTCCGAGAGCCCCTCCACAGCGAACTTGGTGCTGTGGTACAGGCTGCCAAAAGGGAATGTGATCTGCCCGCCCATTGATGAGATATTGATGATGGTACCGCTGCCTTGTGAGCGCATGTACGGTAATATGGCGCGGGTAACGTCTACTAATCCAAAAAAGTTTACGTTAAATTGTTTTTGGATCTGTTCGCGGGTGGCCGATTCGAAAACACCGACCAGGGCATAACCGGCATTGTTGACAAGGGCATCAATTTGGCCAAAATGAGAAATGCCTTCTTCAATAGCACTGGCAATGGATTGCTGATCCTCTACGTCGAGGCGGGTAACCAGGACATCGGCCAGTTTGTTAAGTTCCTGTTCTTTTTCGGGCGAACGCATGGTAGCGATGACGTTCCAGCCTCTTTGTTGAAATAGTTTGGCGGCGTCCCGGCCAATGCCGGAGGATGCGCCGGTGATCATTATGGTCTTTTTCATGATTTGTATCATTTTGTTGATACAAAGGTCCCGATACCACGCCTATATGACTTGACAATATCTACGCAATGTTTGACTATTTCACGGTATCAATTAACTCTTATACGGTTTGTTGTTCTTTTTTACGCCCAATTTTTGGATGCCCAGCTTTTTTATCCGGGAGTTTAGGGTGGGTACCTTCATCCCGAGCGTCTCGGCTGCTCCCCCGGGCCCATCCACTTTCCAGTCGCATTCTTTAAGGATAGTCTCGATATGTTCTTTTTCGACGTCAATTATATTTTTTGACCGGACAAAATTTGAAGAAGATCCTTCGGACTGGGTTTCCAGGTCTATTGGGAATAATAATTCAAGCCCAACATTTAAATTTCTTCAAAAGAGTTTTGAATACTAATAATTTTAGTAAATTGCATTATTTAATAATCAATTACTATGTACGGCTGTGCTAATATACATGTCGACGGTTCTGTTTGTTTAAATAAAAGGTCAATGCCCTCAAAAGCAAACATTGCGCGTTATTGGAAAGATGAGAAGTGTTATAAACTTCTTAATTATATAATGGATTGGGGCGAACCATCTTGTTGGGCATGTGGAAAATGGATTGAAAGCTATGATAGCGACCCTAACGAGCTGGAGGATGTATTTTCTATTTGGAATGACCATCCGTATCTTGAACGGTGTCATATTGTTCCCAAAATGCACGGAGGTTGCAACTGCGAAGCAAACTTAGTATTGCTGTGTCGGGATTGTCATAAAGCAAGTCCGGATAGTAAAGACCCCAATTTGTTTATTAAATGGGTGTTTAATAGAAAAAGTCATTTTCATTATGTAAGTGTTGAATTCAAAGAAGCGCTTGAAGTACTGGAATACGAACCTAAAGAAGAAGACTGCGAGCTCTTTATTTCTGAAGAATTTAAAGAATTCTATTTTCAAAGCGCTGTATTCGTTGGTGGTAAGATATCTATGGCTACGCGTGTAGCCTGTTTTATTGAATATAAAAAATTTAAAGGCATACAATAATCAAAGGCATATAATTTTCTGAATACGTAAGTTATGATAACAGCAATAAAGGAAAGAAAAGCAGTATATGATATAGCCAAACTTGCTACTGAATTCAACTGGGTATTTCGGGAACAACCTATAACGGATTTTGGTATTGATGCAATATTAGAAACCATAACAAATGGCAGGCCAAGCGGAAAGTTGTTTGCTGCACAAATAAAAGGGAGAACAAAGAAAGTCCGATATCAGAAATCCAGCTTTACCATTTATTTTTCAGATGCACATAAAGACTACTGGTTATCAATAGGAGAAAGCATGCCTGTATTTATGTTTTTTCAGGATCAATCCGACGATCAGGTTTATTGGCAGCTAATGTCTATAGAAAATATTGCTAAAACTGCTAAGCATTGGAAAATACATATTCCACATTATAACAAACTAAATGAGCATTTCCGGGAGCAAATTGAGGATATAGTGATCAACTATAAACGTTTTTTAGAATGGAGTATATCAGATTCTGAGCGTGAAGAGTTTTTCGACAATGTGCCTGAATCTGAATTCATAACAATATCGTTTAATGTGAAACACAGCGAGAAAAATGTGCTTTACTGTAAAATGTTTGATATACATGCTTGTGAAGAAATAAAGTTACAATACCATTATGGCCTGGTTTTATGGGATGATAAGAAAAAGGAACTTTCATGGGAAGATGCTTATCATTTTACCGTGTATGATCTGAGCAGATATATTACTCAAAAATACAATACATCAAAAAAAGAGGGGGCCTCTGACATCATAAAGCCATTAAAGGATGAAATAGAGAAATGGGCTGAAGAAGATGGTATAGATGGGGTTGCAAAACAGTTGTTTGATAAAGGAAACTCGGAACATGGAATTCCTCAGTATGATAAATTTATTGAAGCATTTGAATATCACTCCAAGTTAAAGAAAGGTCAATATTGGGCTCAAACGATTGGTTCTGTTATCCATTTCAAAACATTAGAATGCAAAGTTTATGAAATGGATACTTATGAAGGAAGAACCTATGAATTGCGATCTTACATAGATCGCAATTCGCATGACGAAATTTACACGATGACAAACGAGTCTTTCTGGAGTTGGATATACCTTGATGCCGGAATTGAAAAAGAAGTATTTATTCCTCAAATGCTTTTGGAATGGGAAAGTTATTGGGATAAACTATATACAGATGTTAAACAGCGCATTGGAAGTACCGATCATTTAAATAAGGGTAAAGAAAAATCATGGAGACAGATGCAGGCCTTTATGGAAGGCTATAATGATGCTGGTGATATTATTAAGCTGGCCTGGCATCTTGATGATATGACTTTATACCCTATCGCAGTTGTAACTATGATGAACATTTTTGATCCTGATATTTGTTACGGTGAATATTGCGAATTAGAATTTTATAACGGAGAGGAATGGGAAAGCATATGTGTAAGTGATACAGCCGATGAGTATCCGATTTTTTTCATTAGACCTTATGAATTATAATAGCAATAATTGGATGCTAAATGGGCAGTTGTTACCAACAAAAAAGCCGCTCTACTTTAGTAAAGCGGCTTTGTAGCCTTGAGTGGCAGAATCTCGAACTTTTTTCTCAGAGATTTGAAACGGTTAGTGAATTTTTAAGGGTTGAAACCTTAAATTTTTACGGTCTAATATTCAATGGGTTATAAGCCAGTTTCTAATACCCTCTTTTTCCGGGCATAAATTTCCGCGTTTTTTACTTAACATAATGTCGGTTTGCGAATCAAAAAAAAATCTTGAAATAGATTTGTCCCAACTTTGGCGCGAGAATCCGCGTAACGGCCCAAAAACGTGGGCTACTGCGGCGGCGGGAGAGACCATGATATTGATCAAAATTTCATGCAAAAAACCTGAAATTAAGTGATTTACGCCTATCGTGAATTAATAAATAAGCTCATATTGTGCATGCTGTAAATTCCGAATAAAAAAATTACAGAATAGAAATCTAATGAATTTAACCCGCCGTAAATTCTTACAATCCCTGTCCATTGGCGTCGTTTTAACAACAAAAAAAGGTTGGGCAAACAAGCTTCCCACTAAAGCGATTGAGCGCAGGGACCTCTTTCCACAAGGTGTAGCATCAGGCGACCCAACAGCTGACACGGTCATTTTGTGGACGAGGCGTCCACCGGTAAAGGGAAATTTCTCCAATAAGCTGATCGTTGAAATATCGGCCAGCCCGGAATTCAATAAAATCCTGGCAGGCGGTACTGCAAATATTAGTGCTGATTCAGATTGGACATGTCGTTTCCTGGCTACAGATCTCAAACCCAATCATGAGTACTGGTACCGCTTCATTGATGATCATGGTTTCGCGAGCCGGATCGGGCGCACCATGACAGCACCCAGCGATGATTCGGATACACCTGTTCGTTTTACCTTTGTATGTTGTCAATGCCCTAACGAAGCTGCCATGAATGCTTACCGAAAGATGATCTTTGAAGATGAGGCTCGTTCGAAAGAGCAACGACTTAATTTTGTGTTGCACCTGGGCGATTTTATTTACGAGGTGACCTGGTATGCCGAAGATAATCCGAACGGAAACCGTGGCCGTCGCATCAGGAACCTGTATAAATTTCCCCAAGGCCGAAAGGTTAGCAATTTTCATCTCCCTGCTTCCCTGGAGGATTATCGTACACTCTACCGTGCCTATTTGGAGGATCTAGACTTACAGGACGCCCGTGCCCGTTGGCCATTTATCTGTATTTGGGATAATCACGAATTTGCCTGGGCAGGGTACCAGAGCCAGTATGTGGCAGGTGGCGGCTACAGCGCGCCTGCACAAAACCAAAAAGTCTCTGCCAACCAGGCCTGGTGGGAGTTCATGCCCGCAATGGTCAAACAGCCAGGCAACCCCAGGCTGGAACATTTTAATGCTCCCGCAGTGGTAGATACACCCATGGGAAAATTCAACGAGGACGGACTTTCAGAAGAGCCTAATAACCTGAAGGCGATCCACAGCCTGAATATCCAGCGTGTATTGCGTTGGGGCAGGAATGTAGACTTACTGCTGACCGATAATTGGTCATTCCGTTCTCCTGATATGTCGACTGATGATTTTAATGTACCGGAATACCCAAGGGTAGACGCGCAAATACCTTTTGAAATCATGAATTATGGCCGTCATTACAATGGAGATAAACCACCGGAAACCATACAATTCAATGGCAAAGCTATTCCGAATCCTACAAAAAATGTTCATGCCCAAACTTATTTGGGTAGCGAGCAAAGAAACTGGTTCTTAGAACAGCTCGGAGCTTCTACTGCGCGCTGGAAAATATGGGGACACGGTTTTGGTACCATGGAAGTGCGTAGCGATTATCAAAATTTACCCGGCGAACTGGGCGCTAAGTGGCCTAAAGATGTAGGATATGCCGTAATAGACAACCGGTTCCTTCGTGATAAAGACATCATATTTGATTTCATAAAAGACCATAAAGTCACAGGTTTTTGTGTTGTTGGAGGCGATCGTCATGCATTTCATGCCGGCTTAGCTTCTAAAGCGCTGCCGCCGAAGAAATACGAACCACTGGGAGTGGAGTTCATTACCGGTTCCGTTTCGCAGCAAACCCTCTTCGAAGTATTGGAAGTAACCATGGCCAAGAACCATCCGAAACGCGTACTGCACCTGATAGATCAGCCGGACGGCACCGTGATCCCTTCTATGAACGTTACCGCTTTGCATGGAGTGCTTTCGACGCTAAAGTTAAAAGAGACCGGAGATATAGAGCAAGCCCGTGCCGTGCGCAATCCGGACGTGGCGCCGCATTTGTCATTGCTCGATTTCGGTGGCCATGGTTATATAATGATGACAGCCACTGCCGAGCAACTTTCGGCGGAATTCGTATGTATCCCCCGTCCATTGGAACGCAGCGAGCGTCCTGACGGTGGTCCTTTGGCCTACCGTGTTGTGCATCGCACGAATTTGTGGAACGCAGGAGAGACACCTAAGCTTGAGCAGGAGATACTTGAAGGTAACCCACAGTATTGTATTTGAGTTATTGCTGCGCCCCGGATTAATCGTGAACGCTTAATTGAAAATAATTGCGAGTGTACACACTTGCGGTACACCCGCCCACAAAAAAGCCGCCTTACTTTCGCAGAGCGGCTTCGTAGCCCGTAGGGGGAACTTTTCGAACCCCTTTTTAGCAGAGTTAAGACTATTAGCGGCATCGTAACTATCAATATTACTTTGATATTCAGACAATTATTAAATAATGAAAAATTGTCTTGATTGAAATTTACTTAACATAATATTGTTGAAATGCTCGATGGTTCGGACTTCTTTTCTTGCAAGAAAAAACGGAATCGCCACTGACTACAAAAAGCTGCGACAGGTGGCCGTAGGTGATTTGCAGTTCTCCGGACGAAACCCGGATGTATTTGCCTAAAAAAGGATCGTACCACGCCGAAACGCAGCCGCCCAAGAAGGCAAATACGGAATCGTCATGCGTCCGCGGTCTCTCGCGAGAAGACCCTGCGGGTTAAACTAATGTGGTATTTTTTATGCTCATAAATTATTGATTATTAACATATTAATCTTTGGCATGCATTTGGTTAAAATTTTATATACCTTCAAAAAATATCCCTCACCGTATGCTTAAAAATTACTTAACCATCGCCTGGCGCAACCTTTGGAAAAACAAAGCATTTTCGCTCATTAATATTTTAGGGTTATCAGCAGGCATAGCGTTTACTATGCTTATAGGCGCCTATGTTTGGGGAGAATTTCAAGTAAATAAGGAATTGACGAATGCCGATAACCAATATATCATCCTCAGCAAATGGAAGGATCCAAATATGGGTAATGAAATTGGTGGTATTGCTGAACTGCCTAAAGGGTTAGCTGAAAATTATCCCGGACTGATCCGCAATTTTTACCATAACGGCCTTGCGACAACCATAGTCGCTAAAGGCGAAACACATTATCGCGAAAGCATACAAACCGGCGATAGCACCTTGCTTACTATGTACGGTTTTAAATTGTTATATGGTGATGCCAAAACCGCCTTGAACGATCCTTTTTCTGTCGTTATTACGCAGGATGCCGCCATCAAATATTTTGGCAGGAAGAATGTAACGGGACAAACGCTGAGTTTTGAAAGCATGAAAGGCGAAAAGCATGATTTTATGATCAGCGGTGTGCTGGATGAGCTGCCCGCAAATTCGGTAACTAACCTCGACCCGCATAATCATACCGGTTCCCGCAACAATTCTAATTTCTTTTTCCCCGGCGCGGCCACAAAGTTCTTTAAAGGCAGCATAAATGGTTGGGACAACACCAGTACTGTTGATTATGTGGAACTGCAAAACGGGGTTGATCCAAAGGCGGTTAATAAGGCTATACAAGATTTGATGAAAAAATATGAGACGGATGATGTGATTCGCGCCAGCCTTACGCCATATTTGGTGAGTTTGCATGATTATAACTTCACATCAGAAGGGGGGATAGTGACAAAAATGATCCGCACATTATCATGTATAGCGCTGTTTATTTTGCTGATGGCCATTATCAATTTTGTAAATATCTGTATCGGCAGGTCAACAGGGCGTTTGCGCGAAATGGGAATCCGTAAAGTATTAGGCGGAATGCGGAAACAATTGGTGTGGCAATTTTTGGTCGAGTCGATACTGATCACATCCCTGGCTACTATTTTGGCATTATTCATTTACTTCCTGTCCCGGCCCTATTTAAGTGATGCTTTAGGGAGGAATATTATAGGATTGTTCTCATTTCCCGTGTATTTTATGGCTACGCCTGTTTTATTCGCTTTATTTATTGGCGCTATCGCGGGTCTATATCCTGCTTTTGTGTTATCGGCCCTAAAATCTGTTGAATCGCTTAAAGGGAAACTAAAATCTGTTAAGGAAAGCGTATGGTTACGCAAAACGCTGGTCACTTTCCAGTTTGCCACGGCCGCGGTTGTTTTGATAGCGGCGGTAATTATTTCGCAGCAGATCAGTTTATTTTTTAACGGGAATTTAGGTTATAATAAAGATTACCTTATCTACGCCCAGTTGCCGAGGGATTGGTCGCCTGTGGGGATTAATAAAATGGAAGCTATTCGTGATCAGTTGTCGCAAATGCCCCAAGTGCAGCACATCGCGCTATCGTTCGAGATACCCGACGGTGCCAATGGCCGTAACTTCCTGACCTACCGGCAAGGCGTAAACCCTTTAAACTCTACCAGCGCCCAAGGGTTAACCACCGATAATAAATTCGCTGAAACTTATGGCATCTCCATAAAGGCCGGTCAATTTTTTAGCCCCATATTTTCAGCTGCTGACAGTAACAAAGTAGTGATAAATGAAACGGAAGCCAAAGCATTGGGCTGGCAAACCCCTGATGAATCCGTCGGCCAAAAAATAATGATACCTGCCTACACCACCACGGCGCCATTTATAGTTACAGGTGTTGTTGACGATTATCATTTCGGCTCGATGCATGATAAAATACTGCCGGAAGTGTATATTAACGTGCGGAACGCGAATGTGTACCGTTATTTCACCATAAGGATAAAACAGGGTGATATGCAGACGAACTTAAACGCCATTCAAAGCAAATGGGCACAGCTAATGCCCCGAGCGCCGTTTGAGTATCATTTTATAGATGACGCACTTGCCAAAGTGTACGCTTCGGAATTGCAGTTAAAAAAAGCCGCAGATATTGCGACGGTTTTAGCTATCATCATCGTATTATCAGGTGTATTGGGGCTTATATCCTTAAGCATCCAAAAACGAACGAAAGAGATCGGAATAAGAAAAGTGCTCGGTTCGTCAGTAAGTGGTATCATCGCACTTTTCTTGAAAGATTTTTTAGGCGTGGTGATGATAGCAGGAGTGGTCGCGTGCCCGCTGGCATATCTCATTATGAAAAACTGGCTGAGTGATTACGCATACCGGATAAACATATCTGCAATACCGTTTATATGGTCAATAGTATTACTGACAATTGTAACCGCCGTTTTAATTGTTTTACAAACAATGAAGGCTGCTTTTGCCAACCCGGTAGATAGTCTGCGGTCGGAGTAACCCATCATTTTCGTTTTCGCAGGTCAATACCTGCATGAAAGGCGTATTGCCGGGCAATCGGGTGTACCATAAAGCCGCAGCCGGAGGTGACCGACAAATAGCGTAGCGGTAACGCCAACAGCAGGCAGCAAAGCAGTTTATTCACGGCCGTAATTTTTGGAGAGGCTTTTTTCTATTTGTTCGTTCAGCGGTCCCTCGCCCGGTTAAGCGTGCCGCTTAACCGAAAACCGTTACAAGTGTCCATACCAGCGAAAATAGCCTCTGCTAATAGACGCAAAAAGCCTCCAGCTTTTCGCTGGAGGCTTTGTAGCCCGTAGGGGAATCGAACCCCTGTTTCTAGAATGAAAATCTAACGTCCTAACCCCTAGACGAACGGGCCTTTTTAAGGCATTTTCCCAATGATCTCGGATTTGGTAACCCTTATTTTGGGATTGCAAAGATATACGTTTAATGATAAATTAAAAATATTATTTGAAATTTTTTTAGTCCGAAAGTCGGAAAAGTCCGGAAGTCCGAAAGAAGCTGCAATAATGGCTAAAAAACGGATTGCTTTTTTTCCGGCATAGGGGCCTCTGACTTCTTTTTTTTCGTCTTTCGGACTTTGCTGACTTTCGGACTTTTCCGACTTAATCCTTATCTTTATAAATAAATACATACTACTTATGAAAGCAACATGGAACAACCAGGTAATTGCCGAAAGCAATGATACCGTTGTGGTTGAAAACAATCATTATTTCCCTATAGAAAGTGTAAAGGCCGAATACCTTGTGCCCTGCGATACCAAAACTACCTGTCCCTGGAAAGGCCTGGCCAGCTATTACACCCTCAACGTTGATGGCCTGGAAAACCGGG
>JAQBOS010000163.1 GCA_028287925.1 Mucilaginibacter sp.
CGCCAGACAGGATGGATTAACAATAAAGAACACTCCTTCATCCACAACCTAACCGCAGCGACTTGCGGACTTTCCGTATTTACCGACTTTCGGACTTCCCGACTCACTCCACCAATCCCAACTCCTGAAAGTAATCAATTATTAATGATTTCAGCACCATTTCCTGTTCAAGCAGGGTGTAATTAGGGATAACCCCTACCCGTTTCCAGTGTGGCCAGCCATCCTGGTCCAGCCCCTCCAGCTCATAAAAACCCATCATGCTGAACAGTTTGCAGTTGGCTATGTGCATCAGCTCTTCCTTTTGGCGCTTGCTGAACTTGCGCGGACCCTGCCCAAGCTCCTGCACTCCAATCAGGAACAGCATTACCTTTATATCCGGTTTTTCATTATCAAATTCTTCAGCTATCCGCTGTTGTAATGCGCTCCATTTTAAATTGATCTCTGCAGGTTTCACGGGAACAAATATACTTTAGTTCATGGTTGATAGTTCATGGTTCATGGTAAAAAGTTCATGGGGATAGTTCGTAGTTGATGGTTCATAGTTCATAGCCGCTGCAATTGTCTGTTGGTTCATGGATGATGGTAAGTTGTATTTTTGGATACTTGTGTCATTTTGCGTGATGTTTCTTTATAGAGCCATGGGCTCGAAATATTTTGTAACGCTGGGTTTTAACCCAGCGCAGATAAAACTCACCAAACTAAGTGCCATGGGCACGGCCAATATGATATAAATGGACCGAACATACTGTTCTTTTTGTTATCCTTTACATCTTCAACGGATTTTAATCCGTTGCTACAATATCGGTCGAGGCAATACCTCTCTGAATACGACATCTAAATAAATCTATTACCTTCAATGAGTTTTTAAGAGTAGTAGCTTTTATTTAAATGACCGGCAAAGAAAGTGTACCCACACCAAACGCCTAATCTTTCTTTTCTTCTCCCATGAACTATGAACATTTTATGAATAGCAATTTTGTTGCATTTAAACAAGAATGTTACCTTCTTTAAAATTTTAATTGCCTAAGTTTGCAACTTACTGTAAAAAGGTAACTGATAGTTTGAAAAAAAACAAATACCATATTGTCCAATCGTGGATCTTGCTGATCTGTTTTGTAGCAGGCCAGTACATGGTATATGCCCACCAGCATAAACTGATCCAGGGGGCAAAACAAACTTATTCGACAAATCAGCAACAACCCAAACAAACGCTTACCGAAAAATGCCAGCTCTGTGATGCCATGCATCATAATAGTATGGTAATGGCCGGCGAAGTAAATTTTTCTCCGGTTGCAGTTGCAAACTATTTTTACAAATCTCCGGTTTATAATTTTACGAGCTTAGCGCTTATCCTCTCCGGTGGCCGTGCTCCGCCCTTTGCCAATTATTCAGTTTAAAATTAAAAGCCAGAACGCTTTCTACAAATTAAGTAATGATCACCTGATTTAATGTAATTTTTTGGACTGAGATCAGTCTGATAGAATAAACAATTAATGAACCGGATCAAATTTTCAATATCAACCAGGATACTACAATGAAATATAAGATAAGAATATTAAGCCTGTTATTTGTACTTATTTCAAGTACTATAATTGTACATGCTGCTATAAAAATAAAAAAAGATGATGATGCGGGTACTATTTCCGGCACTGTAACTGATAAAGCTGATGGGAAACCGATTATAGGCGCAACCGTAAACATCCCCGACCTTAGGCGTGGTGCTATTACTGATGTTAACGGCCATTATACATTAGAAAAATTGCCTAAAGGCGTTTACCTGGTGCAGGTAGTATATTTAGGTTATGCCACTTACAACCAAAGAGTTGATTTCTCAAAAACAACAACACTTGATATCCAGCTGAAAGCATCGTCAATTGAAGCCGGAGAGGTAGTTATTACGGGTGTGAGCAAAGCAACTGAAATAAAGCGTGATCCTGTGCCAATGGTGGCTGTGGGTAAAACTTATCTTGATCAGCGTTCAGCAGCGGGAAACGTTATTGATATGATCGCAAACTTGCCGGGTGTTAGCGCAGTAACAACCGGGCCAAATGTTTCCAAACCTTTTATACATGGGTTAGGTTATAACCGTGTAGTAACCCTGCAGGATGGCATTCGCCAGGAAGGCCAGCAATGGGGTGATGAGCACGGTATTGAGGTAGATCAAAACTCTATTGACCGTGTTGAGGTGATTAAAGGACCGGCCAGCTTATCCTACGGATCAGATGCTATTGGTGGGGTTGTAAATCTTATTACGCCGGCACCGGTTGCTGATGGTAAGATCCTGGGATCGGTACAGGGAACTTACGGTACTAATAATGGTTTGCTGAATGGTTCGTTCAGGCTTTACGGAAATAATAACGGCCTGGTTTGGGGTACTATCTTATCTGCTAAAGAAGCAAAAGACTATCAAAACCAGCATGACGGCAGGGTATATGCCACAAACTTTAAAGAA
This sequence comes from Mucilaginibacter sp., assembly GCA_028287925.1. Classification (GTDB taxonomy): domain Bacteria; phylum Bacteroidota; class Bacteroidia; order Sphingobacteriales; family Sphingobacteriaceae; genus Mucilaginibacter. The sequence goes on from JAQBOS010000163.1 coordinate 2,453, forward strand.
AAGGACGCCCGTTTTATGGTAGGCCTTAATAAAACATGGGGAACATCCTATTTTAATTTCTCATTATTTGATGACCAGCAGGCGATTCCTGATGGAAGCCGCGATTCCATAACCCGCAAGTTTACCAAGCAAATTACCGAGGACGATGCCACACGCCAGATAGTTTCTCCATCCGAATTAAACTCATATAACATCCCTGTTCTACACCAGCATGTACAGCTTTACCGCATCTACAATAACAGTAATTTTAATTTAGGCAGCGGAAACCTTATTGTTAATTTGGGTTACCAGTTTAGCCACCGCAGGGAATATACCCACCCGGAAGATGCTGATGTTGCAGGCTTAAACCTCCACCTCAGTACCTATACCTACGATTTTAAATACAACTTTGACATAGGTAATGGCTACGAAACTACTGTTGGGATAAACGGACAATACCAGAACAATACCATCGGCGATGCTACCGACTTTCCGATCCCTGCCTATCACCAGTTTGATATTGGCCCCTTCCTGATCATGAAGAAGACCTTTGGTAAGCTTGATCTTTCGGCAGGCGCCAGGTTTGACAGCCGCTCATTCCACGGGCAGGCAGCTTATATTGATACAGCCGCCGGAAAGTTCCCGCAATTATATACAGGAGCCGACCCTAATAATGCCCCTAATGTGGTTCCGCAATTTGCTGCCCTGAATAAAACATTTTCGGGCTTTAACGGAAGCTTTGGCGGTACTTATAATTTCTCAGACAGGTTTTTATTAAAAGCAAATATTGCCCGTGGCTTTAGGGCGCCAAGCATTGCCGAGCTTTCAGCAAACGGCCCTGATCCTGGTTCGCAGATCTACCATATAGGCGACAGTAATTTTAAACCGGAGTTTAGCACACAGGAAGATATTGGCGCTTTCCTTACCCTGCCAAACGTTTCATTTAGCGTTGAGTTGTTTAATAACAATATCCAAAACTATATCTTCCAGCAGCAGGAGCTTAATGCCGACGGCTCACCTGTTATTACACAAGGCTATAATACTTTTACCTATGTGCAGAGCAAGGCAAGGATAAACGGCGGCGAATTCAGCCTCGACATCCATCCGCTTAAATGGCTGCATTTTGAAAACTCGCTTGCATTAACCTACGGACAAAACCTGGGTACAGGCGGCAAAGTTGCCGATAGCTTAAAGTATCTTCCTTTTATCCCGCCACTGCATACTCACTCAGAACTGAAAGGGAATTTCAGCAAGGGCTTTGGCAATTTCAGGAATGTATATGCCTTTGTAGGGTTTGATCACTTTAGCGCACAGGATCGCTTTTTTGCAGCATACGGAACAGAAACCTACACCGCCGGCTATAACCTGTTAAGTGCGGGAATAGGCAGCGAGCTGGTAAATTCAGCCGGAAAAACGGTTGTTAAATTGTTTATTGAAGGCACCAACCTGGGTAATGTAAACTACCAGTCGAACATGAGCAGGTTGAAATATTTCGATAATGCCAATGTACCCGCAGGTGTGCAGCCGGGCATCTTTAAC